>DATKQA010000209.1:0-2369 GCA_035523835.1 Candidatus Sulfotelmatobacter sp. | reverse complement strand
CGCTCAACGCCACCATCGAGGCGGCACGCGCCGGCGAGGCCGGCAAGGGCTTCGCCGTGGTTGCCTCCGAGGTCAAGACCCTGGCCACGCAGACCGCCAAGGCGACCGACGAGATCGGCCAGCAGATCGCCGAGATCCAGGCGGCGACGGCCGAGGCGGTACGGGCGATCGGCGAAATCGGCACCACCATCACCGGCGTGAACGAAATCGCCACGGCAATCGCCTCGGCGGTCGAGGAGCAGGGGGCGGCGACGCAGGAAATCGCCCGCAACGTGCAGCAGGCTTCGTCGGGCACCACCGCCGTGACCTCGAACATCGCCAGGGTGACGGAAGCCGCCGGCAAGACCGGCACGGCGGCCAGCCTGGTGTTTGCTTCCGCCGGCGATCTGACCGGCCAGGCCGAGGTGTTGCGCACGGAGGTCGGGCGTTTCGTCCGGAAGGTGCGAGGGGCCTGACGGCTCAGCGTTTCAGCAGCGCGTCGATCTTGCCGAGCGTGTCGTCACCGAGCTTGCCGATGGCTTGCGCCAGCCGGTTCGCCACTTCCGTCGCCTTCGGGCTGAGGCCGGCGGTATCGATCACCACCCGCGGGTGCGACAGCGCCGCGCGCTGCTGCAGTTCCTCCGCATCGTCCCAGATGATGTGGAAGTAGGCGCAGATCGCCTGCACCAGCGCGAAGGGCGGCCGGCCGCGATGGCCGTGCTCCAGGGCCGAGAGATAGGCAGCCGACACGCCGATATCGGCCGCCATCTGCTTCAGGCTGAGGCCGTGCTGGCGGCGGAGCTCGCGCACCTTTTCGCCGAACGGGGTCATCGCTTGCGTTTCAACAGCACGTAGAGGGCGCCGTCGCCGCCATGCTGCATGGCGGCCGGATGCACGGCGACGATCAGCGGCCGCAAGCCCGGTTCGGCCAGCCAGCGCGGCACCGCGCCGCGCAGGATGCCGCTGCGAACGGGCCTGCCGGCATCGTCCTCGCTCCGGCGCGGCGTGCCCTTGCCGGTGATGACGAGAAGGCATCGATGGTCGCGCGCAGCCGCCTGTTCGATGAACCGGTTGAGCGCGGCATGCGCCGCCTCCTGAGTCATGCCGTGCAGGTCGAGGCGGGCATCGATGGCGAGCTCGCCGCGCCGCAGGCGGTCGGCCTTGCGCCGGTCCAGGCCGGCGATGGTGCGCCGCCGGCCGAGCAGCAAATCCGCCGGTCTCGGCGGTGCCGGCGCAGTCGGCGCCGGAGCTGGAGGAGGCGGGTTCGCCACCGTCGGGGCTGCTGCCGCCGGCTGCGGCTTCGGCCTTGCCACCGGCTTGCGAACCTTGCCGGGAAGCGGCTTCACCGTCTCGGACAGGCGCCGCCAGATATCGGCATCGTCGGACGAAGGCGCCGCGGCGCCGGCCGGTTCTGCCGCGCGGCGATCAGGCTTCCTCGTCATCGACGAGAACCACATGCAGCCGGCGCGGGCCATGCGCGCCCATGATCAGGGTCAGTTCGATGTCGGCGGTGCGCGACGGTCCGGTGACGAAATTCACCGTGCGCGGCATGAAGTCGGCGTCGGGTTGGCCGGACGCCTGGCGCAGCCGGGCGAAGCCTTCCTCGTAGGTGCCGATGACGTCTTTCGTCTTCAGCACGACGATGTGGTTGTCGGGCAGGAAATTCAGCGTGGCCGGCCGCTCGGCGCCGGAGGCCAGCATCAAGGTGCCGGTCTCGGCGATGCCGGCGAAGCAGGGCGTGACGCTCACCAGGTCGGCGGGATCGGCGCGGCCACGGCCGATCTCCAGAAGCGGCCGCTCGTTCCAGGGAATTTGGTCCAGCGCCGGATCGGGCGACAGGCGAAGCCGCGGCGGCAGGTTGTGCCGGGCCAGATAGTCGGCGACGGCGCCCGGCACCTCGGGGAGGGATTTGACGCGGCTGAAGCTGGTCGACACCGCCTCGGCCATGCGCACGAAAAGCTCGACCTGCGCCGCATGCGGCAGCCGGCTGCGCTCGGGGATGAGGTTGACGGTCGGATGCCGGATGCGTGTTTCCAATTTGGCGGCTCTGTCGGCGCCGAGCGCGCCGCGCCCGAGGCCGGAACGGATGCCGCCGAGGATCTGCTCGCGCGTGCTCATTGTCGCCGTCCGCGACGCCTGAGTTCGCGGCGCCATTGCGCCTGGAAGGTGCCGCCTTCCGGCGCCGGCATGTCGCGGCCGGCGGTCCAGCCGCCGGCGAGCGGCAGGTGCGCGAAACGGCCGCGACCCTTGCCCAGCAGGCCGAGCAGGCCCATGCCGAGACGGGCCGCAAAATGATAGAGGCCCGGACGCTTGGCGAACCAGGCCCAGAATTCGACGCCGCCTCGTTGCAGCGGCGGGGTGATCTTCTGCTCGAAGGCCTGCTCGCGCCA
>DATKQA010000208.1:0-4874 GCA_035523835.1 Candidatus Sulfotelmatobacter sp. | reverse complement strand
CACCATCGGCCCTTCCATGCAGACGAAGTCGTCGCCGACCGTGCTGTGCCAGTGCCAAGGCACGCATTCGCCGCGGTCGAGGGTGAGGATGGTGACGCGGAGGTCGGCGCCCTCCATGACCAGCTCGCGCCCCTTGATCGTATAGTCGCCGCGATTGCGGTCCTGCATGGGCTTCTCCCCCTTTCCCGCACCGCTCGTCGCGGCGCTCCCTGCCCGCAGTCTAGGCCGCCCTGCCCCGGCTCGCGACCCGGCAAATTCACCGCCGCGTGAACATGGGCCGGATGCCACAGTTTTGCTACGGACCGCGGCCGGCCACCATCTTGGTGGCGCCACGGTTATCACCCAGGTTCGAGATTAACGCGCATGCCAGGGCGGCCGCGCCGGCCGCTCGGCGATGGAGGTCAGTCATCATGATTGGAAAAACCGGATTGCTCGCCGCGCTCGCCGTGGCAGGTCTTACCCTTTCCGCGCCGCTCGCCTATGCCGGCTGTCCCGCCGACGATCACATCGACGGCTCGACCGCCGCCCAGGCGACGCAGAAGATGGAACACGCCGGCTACGCCCATGTGCGCGACCTGAAGAAGGGCTGCGACAATTATTGGCACGCCAACGCCGAGCAGAACGGCAAGCCGGAGATGATCGTGCTGGCGCCGAGCGGCAAGGTCATGGTGGAGAACGACGCCTATACCGGCACCGCCGGCAAGTCGGCGTCGAACTAGCGCACCGCGCGACGGCCCTTCACGCCTCGGCCTTGGTCTCCCAGCCGCCGCGCTCGGTCTGCTGCCAGTAGGTCAGGCGATGGCCGGCCGCCTTGGCCGCCTTCCAGCGTTCGCGCGCCGCGGCCACGGCCAGCTCGTCGTTGCCGTCGAACAGGTCCAGGCAGCGCTGGAATTGCGCCACGAACTCGAGCCGGGCGCCGTCGACCGCGACCAGCAGCGCCGCCCGGTTCGGGTTCTCCTCGGTCTCGGTGAGGTAGATCGGCTGCGCCGCGGCGCGGCCGTCGGCGCGGGCGCCGTGCGGCAGGAAGCCCTCGCGCCGGTAGGTCCAGAGCAGGTTGTCGAGCGCGCCGACCCGCTCTGCCGATTCCGCCAGCACCACCGCCCTGAGGCCGCGCTCCAGCGCCTTTTCCAGGAGCTGCGGCAGCGCCTCCTCCAGGCGCTTCTGCTGCAGGTGGTAGAAGGCGATCTCGGTCATCGCGGCGCCCGGCGACCAGCGGCCGCTACTTGCCCTCGTAGTGCTCGGCGACCAGGCGGTTGAGCAGGCGCACGCCGAAGGCGGTGGCGCCCTTCGGCACCGTCGGCCTGTCCTTCTTGCTCCAGGCGGTGCCGGCGATGTCGAGATGCGCCCACGGCACCTTGTTGGTGAAGCGCTGGATGAACTGCGCCGCGGTGATCGAGCCGCCGTCGCGGCCGTTGGAGATGTTCTGCATGTCGGCGATCGGCGAATCGATCATCTTGTCGTAGGCCTCGCCGAGCGGCATGCGCCAGAGCGCCTCGCCCTCCGCCCGGCCGGCGGCGAGCAGGCGGTCGGCCAGCTTGTCGTCGCTGGCGAAGAGCCCGGCATGCTCGTGCCCGAGCGCGACGATGATGGCGCCGGTCAAGGTCGCCAGGTCGACCATGAACTGCGGCTTGAAGCGGTGCTGCGTGTACCAGACGGCATCGGCCAGCACCAGCCGGCCCTCGGCGTCGGTGTTCAGCACCTCGACCGTCTGCCCCGACATGGTCTTGACCACGTCGCCCGGGCGCTGCGCCGTGCCGGACGGCATGTTCTCCACCAGCCCGACCACGCCGACCGCGTTCACCCGGGCCTTGCGCCCGGCCAGCGCCTGCATCAGCCCGATCACCGTGCCGGCGCCGCCCATGTCCCACTTCATGTCCTCCATGCCGCCGGCCGGCTTGATCGAGATGCCGCCGGTGTCGAAGCAGACGCCCTTGCCGATGAAGGCGACCGGCTGGGCGCCCTTCTTGGCGCCGCGCCATTCCATGACCACGAGCTGCGATTCCCGCTCCGAGCCCTGGCCGACGCCGAGCAGCGCGCCCATGCCGAGCTTCTGCATCGCCGCCTCGCCCAGCACCTCGACCTTGACGCCGAGCTTCTCCAGCTTCTTGCATTCCTTGGCCAGGCTTTCGGGATAGATCACGTTGGCCGGCTCGGTCACCAGGTCGCGGGTGAAGCAGATGCCGTCGGCGATCCGGTCGAGCGGCTCGAAGGCGCGCTTGGCTTCGCGCACGTCGGCGACGGCGACGTTCACCGCGGCCAGGCTCGGCTTGCGGTCGTCGGGCGTCTTGGTGTGATACTTGTCGAAGCGATAGCTGCCGAGCCGGGCGCCGTAGGCGACGTGCGCCGCGGCGGCGGCCGAGCCGAGCTTGTCGCCCCGGATCGAATCGCAGGCGATGCAGAGCACCGTCTCGCCGGAGGCCTGCAGCCGGCGCGCCATCTCACCGCCCATCGCCTCGAAACGGAGCGAATCGATCTTCGCCGGTTTGCCGAGGCCGTAGAGGATGACGCGGCTGAGGCCGAGGCCGGCGGGCGCCACGATCTCCAGCACCTGGCCCGCCTTGCCGGCGAAGCGGCCGGCGGCGATGGCCCGGCCGAGCGCGCCGCCCGTCTTGTCGTCGACCAGCTTCGCCGTCGGCAGCAGCACCTTGTCGGCCAGCACGCCGACGACGAGGGCGCCGGCTTTCGGCAGTCCCGGATCAACAAAGGCGATCTTCATCCCGTCCTCTAAACCTTGTGCGCGCAATCCCGGCGAGCAGTCGCTTGCGAGGCAGGCAGTATTAGCCGCCCGTCGCGCAAAGGAAAGGGGCTTGTCGCCGGCCCAAGCTTGATTCAGAGAGGCGCCTAGCTTCCTGGGGCGAGGCCGCTATACTCCCCGCCATGCGAGGGGCCAACCGCTACATCTTGGGCCAGATCGCCGGCCCGATGTTGTTCATCACGCTCGCCGGCAGCGGCGTGCTGTGGCTGACCGAGAGCCTGCGCATCATCGACCGCAGCATCAACGACGGCCTGCCGGCCGGCACGCTGCTCTATCTCACCGCGCTGGTCATGCCCTCGGTGCTCGCCATCGTGCTGCCGCTCGCGCTCTTTTGCGCGCTGGTCTACGGCTACAACCGGCTGGCCACGGAATCCGAGCTGGTGGTGCTGTGGGCGGCCGGCATCAGCACGCGCCAGCTCGCCCGCCCGGCGCTGCTGCTGGCGCTCGCCGTCACCGCCATCTGCTACGGCCTGATGCTCTACCTGATGCCGCTCGGCTTCCGCACCCTGAAGGACCTGCAGTGGGACTTCCGCTCCGACCTCGCCAACGTGCTGCTGCAGGAGGGCACCTTCAACACCCTGGCCCCCGGCCTCACCGTCTATTTCCGCGAGCGGCAGAGCGACGGCGTCCTGCGCGACATCCTGGTGCACGACAGCCGCGTGCCCGACAAGCCTGTCACCATGATGGCCGAGCGCGGCATGCTGGTGCGCACCCCCGAGGGACCGCGCTTCGTCATGCGCAACGGCAACCGCCAGCAGGTGGAGGTCGACCGGCGGCAGCTTTCGCTGCTCTATTTCGACGACTATACCCTCGACCTCAATCAATATGCCGGGCCGCACTTGACGCGCTGGCTCGACGCCAGCGAGCGCTTCCTGCCCGAGCTCTTGTGGCCGAACAATTCCGCCGACGACCAGGCCTATTACTGGAAGCTGGTGGTGGAGGGACACCGCCGCCTGACCACGCCGCTCTACGTCATGGCGCTGACCCTGATCGCGCTGGCGGCCATCCTCGCCGGCGAATTCAACCGCCGCGGCCAGCACCGGCGCATCTTGGCCGCCGCCGGCATCGCCACGGCGGTGCAGCTCATGGCGCTCGGCATCGCCAACCTGGCGGTGAAATTTCCGCCGCTGATCCCGCTGCTCTACATCATCCCCATCGCGCTCTGCCTCGCCGCCGGCTACGTGCTCGAACGCGGCCGGCCGCGGCGCGCCGCCGCCGCGCCCGCCCTCGCCGGGGCCGCTTGATGCGCGTTTCGGCGACGCTCTCCATCTACATCGGCCGGCACTTCCTGATCGGCATCGGCATCGTCTTCGGCCTGCTGGTGGTGCTTGCCTACAGCTTCGACATGATCGAGCTGCTGCGCCGCGCCGCCGCGCGCGACGAGGCCACCTTCGGCCTGGTCATGCAAATGTCGCTGCTCAAGCTGCCGACCCTGGCGCTCAAGCTGCTGCCGTTCGCGGCGCTGTTCGGCGGCATGCTGGCGCTGGCCCGCCTGACGCGCAGCCAGGAGCTGGTCGTCTGCCGCGCCGCCGGCGTCTCGGTGTGGCAGTTCCTGATGCCGGGCATGGCGCTGGCGGCGCTGATCGGCGCGCTCGTCATCACCGTGTTCGATCCCCTGTCCGCCTCCATGCTGTCGCGCTACGAGCGGCTGGAGGGCAAGTACTTTCACGGCCAGAGCAGCCTGCTGGCGGTTTCCGAAAACGGCCTCTGGCTGCGCCAGGCCGACGCCGCCGGGCAATCGGTCGTGCATGCGCTGCGCGTGTCGCGGCGCGGCACCGAACTCTCCGACGTCATCATCTTCCTCTACAACGGCACCGACCGCTTCGTCGGCCGCATCGATGCGGAGACCGCCACGCTCAGGGCCGGCTACTGGGACCTCGACCAGGCGCTGGTCACCGGCCCGGACAAGCCGTCGCAGTTCTTCGACCACTACCGGCTCAAGACCAACCTGACCCTGGACCAGATCCAGGATTCCTTCGCCTCGCCGGATTCGATTTCGTTCTGGGAACTGCCGGGCTTCATCACCATGCTGGAGGCGGCCGGCTTCTCCGCCATGCGCCATCGCCTGCAGTGGCACGAACTGCTGTCGCTGCCGCTCCTCTTGATCGCCATGGTGCTG
>DATKQA010000207.1:0-2639 GCA_035523835.1 Candidatus Sulfotelmatobacter sp. | reverse complement strand
GCGCTCGTGGGATTCGATGATCGAGCTGTTTACCGAGGCGTTTGGCAGCGCTTGAACCGGCGAGCCCGGCGGACGCGATCGCCGGCGACCGCCTCGCCGGACCTCCGATCACCAGGCTACCGAAATCCTAGCGTCCGCTGTGACCGCTGCCGCTAAACGCCGCTTTAACCATTGCGGCACCAAACTCTTCCTGCGCTACTTGCACAAGCTCAGGTCAGGGGAAGTCAGTGAAACGCCATTCCATCTCGGTGGTCGGGGCCAAGACGTCCGCTTGGCGGCCCGCCGCGCCGGCGAGCCGGACACGGCGGTCGCGCTCATGACGGCCGACACCCTCCTCACCGCTCCGCGGCGAAACAGCATCGCCGCAAGCTGCCCGGTGTCGGTGATCATTCCGACGCTGGCCTCGGCCGAACGTGCCGATCTCTTGGCCCGCGCCATGAAGAGCGTCCTGACCGGGCAGGACCATGGCATCGTCCTGATCGTCGTGGCCAACGGCAGCCGCTTCGACCCGGAGACGCTCGCCGGCCTCAAGGCTCGGCGCGACATCCGTTTCATCTATCGTGAAGAGGGCAGCGCCGCTGCCGCGCGCCTCGCCGGCCGGCAAGCGGTCGATACGGAATTCTTCGCCACCCTCGACGACGACGACGAGTTCCTGCCGCGGGCCTTCGAACGGCAAATGCGCTACATGCGGGCGGATCCCACGATCGACGTGGTGATCACCAACGGCTATCGCCGTCATGGCGAGGTCGAGGTGGTCGATTTCCCCGACTTCGCCAACTACGGCCAGGACCCCCTCTGGCACCTGATGGAAACCTGCTGGCTGCAGCCGGCCGGCGGTCTCTACCGCACGGAAACGGTGACGCCGGATATCTTCGCCACCCCCTTCTCCATGGAATGGACCTATCTGGCGATGGTGCTCGCGCTGCACCGCCGTCTCTGGTTCGTCGACGTGCCAACCTACCGCATGCATCGCGAGACGCCCGGCTCGCTTTCCAGCGCCCTGCACTGGCAGCGCCAGGCGCCGGAGACCCTGCGCCGGATGCTGGCCTTCGACGCACCGCCGAGCATCCGGCGGCGGCTGAAGCAGAAGCATGCCGATGCACTGCACACGCTTGCCGAATGGGCCTCCCGCGACGGCGACCAGAAGGCAGCCTGGCAATATCACCTGCGCTCGCTCTTGTCGCCCTACGGTCTGCGCTATCTTCCCTTCACGCGCCGGCTGGTTCAGCGCGCCCACACCCCGCTCTGATTGGAGCGATAGCCGAGGCAGCGGTAGGCGGCGTCGACCAGCGACTGACCGCGCGCGTTGAGCACGATGCCCGGCCCCATTCTGTTCATGCTGTAGCCGAAGCTCATGGCGCAGGCCGGATCGGCAAAGCCGATCGAGCCGCCGGCGCCGACATGGCCGAAGGCGCTGGCGCCGAGAATGACGCTGCTGCTGTCGGCGGCGTTCTTCCTGTTGTCCATCGATTTCATGAAGCCGAGCGCGAAGCGCGTCGGCAGCATCAAGGTCGCATCGAGATGCGTCGCCATGGAAACCTCGCCCATGCGGGCGAGCGTATCGGCATCGACCAGGCTCACCCCGTCGAGCTTGCCGCCGTTGGCCAGCGGCGCATATAGACCGGCGAGGCCGCGGCCGTTGGTGATGCCGTTGGCGGCGCCGATCTCGGCGGCATGGCCGGCGCGGCTGTTGGCGCCGCGCTCGCGAAAGCCGTCGCTGTTGAAGACCATCAGATTCGGCACCGAGCCCCGCTCGTTCAGCGCCGCCGAGAGGAACGGCGTCACCTGTTCGTCGGCGCCGGCGCGGTAGACGATCATCGGCGCCACGCGCGGCTCCTCCGCCTCCGGCAGGCCGATCCAGAAATCGATGCCGAGAGGGCGGGCGATCGCTTCCTGGAAGAAGCTGCCGAGCGAGGTGCCGGCGGCGCGCCGCACCATCTCGCCGACGGTGAAGCCGAAGGTCAGCGCGTGATAGCCGTTGCGCGTGCCGGGCTGCCAGAACGGCGTCTCGTCGGCAAGACGCCCGGTCATGTAATCCCAGTCGTAGAAGGCGCCCGGCTTCAGCTTCTCGCGCAGCACCGGCACGGCGACGGAATGATCGAGCATCATGCGCGTGGTGGCGCCGTCCTTGCCGTGGCGGGCGAACTCCGGCCAGAGCGCGCACACCGGCGCGTCGATGTCGAGCTTGCCGCGCGCCGACAGCACGTGCGCACAGAGCGCCGTCGCGCCCTTGGTGCAGGAGAACACGATCGAGACGGTGTCGCGCTGCCAGGGCCGCTTGCTTGCAGGATCGGCGAGGCCGCCCCAGAGATCGACCATGATCCGGCCTTCCAGGGTCAGGGCCAGCGAGGCGCCGACCTCGCCGCGCGCGGTGAAATTGCGCACGAATTCTTCGGCCACCGGCATGAAGGCCGGGGCGCACCCGCCCTCGACCACGCCGGCCGGCGTTTCGCGCCGGAACGACGCCGCGGCGCTCAATGGATTTCCGCCGCGCTCGACAGCGCCTGGCGCAGTTGCTCGATGCCGAAGCCCGGCGCCCTGGCGGCGGCCAGGATCACCGCCTCGCGCCGCGCCAGCAGCGCGCAGGCCGCGGCGAGCTTCGGCGCCGCCGCGTGGGGAATGACCACGGCGCCGTGGCG
>DATKQA010000206.1:0-7107 GCA_035523835.1 Candidatus Sulfotelmatobacter sp. | reverse complement strand
TGGTGAAGCTGGCCGGCAATGCCGCCGATCCCGTGCGCGGCCATGGCCTGAACTTCACCGTTTCGGTCGACGGCCAGGACCTCGGCACGCTCGGCGCGCTCGTCGGCGCGCCCCTGCCGGCCAAGCCCTATCACCTGGCGGCGACGATATCGGGCGATGCCGACAAGACCATCACCCTGAAGGGTCTGCAGGCATCGCTCGGCGCCAGCTCGATCAACGGCGATGCCAGCCTCACGCTCGCCGGCGCGCGGCCGAAGCTTAGCGGCCATTTCACCGCGCCGATGCTCGACCTGACCGAATTTCCGCAAGCCAAGGCGCCGCCGCCATCGCCGGCGCGCTCGGCCGACGCGGACCGCATGTTCAGTAGCGCGCCGCTGCCGCTCGACGGGTTGCGCGCCGCCGATGCCGACATCGCGCTCAACGCGGCGACTATCAAGACGTCGAGCATGACGCTGCAAAACCTCGCGCTGCATTTGAGCCTGGTCGACCAGGTGCTGCAGGTGAAGCCGATCAGCGTGACGCTGTCCGGCGGGACGCTCGACGCCGCCGTCGACCTTTCAGCCCGGCAGGCACCGGCCACCCTGTCGCTGCAGGCGGACGGCAAGCAGATCGACGTCGGCAAGCTGGTGCAGCAGGCGTCGGGCAACGACCTCCTGGATGCCAAGGGCGACCTAGACCTCGCCGTGCATGGCAGCGGCGATTCCCTGCATGCCATCATGGCCTCGCTCGACGGCCGCTACAGCCTGGTGATCGGCAAGGGCACCATCAAGAGCCGCTATGCCGACCTGATCGGCGCCGACGTGTTCCGCGAAGCCTTCGCCTGGGCCAAGGGCAAGCACGACACGGCGCTGAATTGCGTCGTTTCGCGCTTCGACATCAAGAACGGTCTGGCCACCGCGACCGGCCTGCTGATGGATACGAGCGAGGTCAGCATGCAGGGCGAGGGGACGGTCAACCTCGGCTCCGAGCGGCTCGACCTGACCTTGAAGCCGCGGCCGAAGGAAACCAGCCTGCTCAGCCTGGCGACGCCGATCGACGTGACCGGCACCTTGAAGCACCCGAGCGTGCTGCCCGACAAGGCGGCGCTGGCGAAGGAGGTGGCGGTCGGCGTCGCCACCACGATCAATCCGCTGGTCGCCGTCGGCAGCTTCGTGCTCAACAATACCGGCGGCAGCGACAAGAACCCCTGCGTGGCGGCCCTGGAAGCAAAGGGCGGCAGCGCGGCGGCGGCGCCGAAGCAGGACCGGGGCGTGGTCGGCGGCACCGTCAACAGCATCAAGAACCTGTTCAAGTGATGCGCCGCCGCTACGGCAGCGCGACGGTCGAGGCGGATGCGGCCGGCCATCGCGTGCTGCTCGACGGCAAGCCGCTGCTGACCCCGGCCAGGGCGCCGTTCGCCCTGCCGACCCGGGCGCTGGCCGAGGCGATCGCCGCGGAATGGGCGGCCCAGGGCGAACAGGTGCAGCCGCAGGCCATGCCGCTGACGCGGCTCGCGGCGACCGCGATCGACCGCATCGCGCCGCAGCGCGAGCGGGTGATCGACGACGTGGCGGCCTATGCGGCGACCGATCTGGTCTGCTACCGCGCCGACGAGCCGGCGGAACTCGCGGCGCGTCAGGCCGCGATCTGGCAGCCGGTGCTGGACTGGCTGCAGCGCCGCTACGACGTGCATCTCCAGGTCACCAGCGGCATCCGCCCCGTCGCCCAGGGTGCGGCCTCGCTCGCCGTGCTGCGCGCTGTCGTGGCCGGCCATGACGACCTGCAGCTCGCCGCGTTGCAGGCCTTGACCGCGGCGCTCGGCTCGCTGGTCCTGGCGCTGGCCACGCTCGAGGCCGAGCTTTCGCCGGAGGCCGCCTTCGCCGCCAGCCAGCTCGACGAGAGCTTCCAGATCGAACGCTGGGGCGAGGACGAAGAAGCCATGCTGCGGCGCGAAGAAATCCGCCGGGACATTCTCGCTACGGCCCGATTTCTGGCCCTTCTGCGCCCCTGAGCAGTTGCAGCATGACGGCGCGCCCGCGCTGGCTTCCGATGGTTTTTGATGCTATGTCGGGCGGTCCCGAGGGGGTAACCTGCCGGTCATGTTTGCGGCCCGCGGCGCCGGCGACGGAGGCGTGATGAACGACATTCTGCAACAGCTCGACAGCAAGCGCGAGCAGGCGCGCGCCGGCGGCGGCGCCAAGCGGGTCGAGGCGCAGCACCAGAAGGGCAAGCTCACGGCGCGCGAGCGGATCGAGCTGCTGCTGGACCCCGGCTCCTTCGAGGAGTGGGACATGTTCGTCGAGCACCGTTGCAACGATTTCGGCATGGCGGAGCAGAAGATCCCCGGCGACGGCGTCGTCACCGGCTACGGCACCATCAACGGCCGGCTGGTCTTCGTCTTCAGCCAGGACTTCACCGTGTTCGGCGGCTCGCTGTCGGAGCCGCATGCGCAGAAAATCTGCAAGATCATGGACAAGGCGCTGCAGGTCGGCGCCCCGGTCATCGGCCTCAACGATTCCGGCGGCGCCCGCATCCAGGAGGGAGTCGACAGCCTGGCCGGCTATGCCGAGGTGTTCCAGCGCAACGTGCTGGCTTCCGGCGTGGTGCCGCAGATTTCCGTGATCATGGGGCCGTGCGCCGGCGGCGCCGTCTACAGTCCGGCCATGACCGACTTCATCTTCATGGTGAAGGACAGTTCCTACATGTTCGTCACCGGCCCCGACGTGGTGAAGACGGTGACGCAAGAGGTGGTGACCCAGGAACAGCTCGGCGGCGCCATCACCCACACGACGAAATCCTCGGTCGCCGATCTGGCGCTTGAGAACGACGTGGAGGCACTGGCGCAGGTGCGCCGCTTCTTCGATTTCCTGCCGCTGTCGAACCGCGAGAAGCCGCCGGTACGGCAGGTGTTTGATGCGCCGGACCGGGTCGAGCTGTCGCTCGACACGCTGGTGCCGGCGAACCCGAACAAGCCCTACGACATGCACGAGCTGATCGAGAAGGTGGTGGACGAGGGCGACTTCTTCGAGCTGCAACCGTCGTTCGCGCGCAACATCATCATCGGGTTCGGCCGGCTGGACGGCGCCACCGTCGGCTTCGTCGCCAACCAGCCGATGGTGCTGGCCGGCTGCCTCGACATCGATTCATCGCGCAAAGCGGCGCGTTTCGTGCGCTTCTGCGACTGCTACAACATCCCGATCGTCACCTTCGTCGACGTGCCGGGCTTCCTGCCGGGCACCGCGCAGGAATACGGCGGCATCATCAAGCACGGAGCGAAGCTCCTGTTCGCCTACGCCGAGGCGACGGTGCCGAAGGTCACCGTCATCACCCGCAAGGCCTACGGCGGTGCCTACGACGTGATGAGCTCCAAGCATCTCCGCGGCGACCTCAACTTCGCCTGGCCGACGGCCGAGATCGCGGTCATGGGGCCGAAGGGCGCGGTCGAGATCATCTTCCGCGGCGAGATCGGCGACAAGGCGAAGATCGAGGCGCGCACCGAGGAATATCGCGCCAAGTTCGCCAATCCCTTCGTCGCCGGCCACCGCGGCTTCATCGACGAGGTGATCATGCCGCATTCGACGCGGCGGCGCATCGTCCGGGCGCTTGCCATGCTGCGCGAGAAGCAGCTCGAGAATCCCTGGAAGAAGCACGACAACATCCCCCTCTGACGGCGCCCGCCGACGACCGACCGGAAAGACTGCGACCGATGTTCAAGAAAATTCTCATCGCCAACCGTGGCGAGATCGCCTGCCGGGTGATCAAGACCTGCCGGCGCCTCGGCATCGGCACCGTCGCGGTCTATTCCGATGCGGACGAGGGGGCGCTGCATGTGCGCATGGCCGACGAGGCGGTGCCGATCGGCAAGCCACCGGCGAGCGAAAGCTATCTGGTGATCGACAAGATCCTGGCCGCGGTCAAGCAGACCGGCGCCGATGCGGTGCATCCCGGCTACGGTTTTCTCTCGGAGAACCGGGCCTTCGCACTGGCGCTGGAAAAGGCCGGGATCGCCTTCATCGGCCCCTCCGTGCACGCCGTCGCCGCCATGGGCGACAAGATCGAATCGAAGAAGCTGGCCAAGGAAGCCGGCGTCAATACCGTGCCGGGCTATCTCGGCGCCATCGCCAATCCGAAGGAGGCGGTGAAGATCGCCCGCGAGATCGGCTACCCGGTGATGATCAAGGCCTCCGCCGGCGGCGGCGGCAAGGGCATGCGGCTCGCTTGGAACGACGGGGAAGCGGCGGAGGGTTTTGTCTCCGCCACCAACGAGGCGCGCTCCAGCTTCGGCGACGAGCGGGTCTTCGTCGAGAAGTTCATCGAGCATCCGCGGCACATCGAAATCCAGGTGCTCGGCGACAAGCACGGCACCGTGCTCTATCTGAACGAGCGCGAATGCTCCATCCAGCGCCGCCACCAGAAGGTGATCGAAGAAGCGCCGAGCCCGTTCCTCGATGCCCGGACGCGCAAGGCCATGGGCGAGCAGGCGGTGGCGCTGGCCAGGCAGGTCGGCTACTACTCCGCCGGCACGGTCGAATTCATCGTCGGCCCGAACCGCGATTTCTATTTCCTCGAGATGAACACGCGCCTGCAGGTGGAGCATCCGGTGACCGAACTGATCACCGGCATCGATATCGTCGAGCAGATGATCCGCGTGGCGCTCGGCGAGAAGCTGAGCATCCAGCAGAAGGACGTGGCGATCAACGGCTGGGCGATCGAAAGCCGGCTCTATGCCGAAGATCCCTATCGCGGCTTTCTGCCGTCGACCGGCCGGCTGGTGCGCTTCCACCTGCCGCCGGAGGACAGCCACGTCCGCATCGACACCGGCGTCACCGAAGGCTCCGAGATCAGCCTCTACTATGACCCGATGATCGCCAAGCTCTGCACCTATGGCCCGACGCGCGAGGCGGCGACCCGCCACATGCGCAACGCGCTCGACGCCTGCCGCATCGACGGCATTTCGCACAATGTGAATTTCCTCGCCGCCGTCGTCGCGCACCCGCGCTTCGCCGAGGGCCGGCTGTCGACCGGCTTTATCGCCGAGGAGTTTCCCGACGGTTTCCATGGTGCCGAACTGTCGCGCGAACAGCGCCTGGCGCTCATCGCGGTGGCGACCCTGGCCGAACTTCGCTATCGGCGTCGCGCGGCGACCATCTCCGGGCAATTGCCGAACCGCGCGCCGGTGCTCGGCAGCGACTGGGTGGCGAGCGCCGGCGGTGCGGCCTATCCGCTCAGCGCGACGGAAGCGGTTGAGGGCATCGATGTCGCCATCGACGGCATCATCCTGGCGGTGCGCAGCGACTGGCGGCCGGGCACGACGCTGTTCCAAGGCTCGGTGCAGAACCAGCCGATCAGCGCGCTCATCGTGCGCCGGCCGGAAGGCTTCCGCCTGACCCACGGTGGGGCCGCGCTCGACGTGGTAGTGCGGCGGCCGGAGGCCGCGAAGCTCGCCGCGCTGATGCCCGTCAAGCAACCGCCCGACATGTCGAAGTACCTGCTCTGTCCGATGCCGGGTCTCGTCGTGTCGATCAACGTCGCGGTCGGCGAAAGCGTGAAGGCCGGTCAGCCGCTGGCCGTGGTCGAGGCGATGAAGATGGAGAACGTGCTCCGCGCCGAACGCGACGGGGTCATCGGCAAGATCGCCGCCGGTCCCGGCGACAGCCTGGCGGTCGATCAGGTCATCCTCGAATTCGCCTGAAGCCGTGGCCGAGGTCGCCAGACGCTTGCAAGTCTATGGCCGGGTGCAAGGTGTCGCCTATCGTGCCTGGACGGTGGAGACGGCGCGGGCGCTCGGCGTCAGGGGCTGGGTGCGCAACCGGCGCGACGGCAGCGTCGAAGTCCTGCTGATCGGTGCCGAGGCGGCCGTCGCGCACCTGATCGAAGCCTGCCGCCGCGGCCCGCCGGCGGCCCGGGTGGAGCGCATCGATGTCGCAGACGAGACCGCCGTATCCGGGACCGTACTCGATTTTCGGCAGATGCCGACGGCATGAAAAAGGGGCAGCGGCGAGCCGCTGCCCCGAACGCCAGGCCCTGCGAAGAGGCTCAGCTCTTCTTCACGTAGGGGCAGGCGCCCTCGTTCAGCGGCCGCCAGGCCTCGTTCGCCGGGATCACCGTCAGGACCTTCTCGTAGTCCCAGGGATACTTCGATTCCGCCGGTGACTTCACCTGCACCAGCAGCATCTCGTGCATCACGCGGCCGTCTTCGCGCACCCAGCCGTTGCGCATCATCGGGTCGTTGAAGTGCGTCTTGAGCAATTCGGCCCGCACCTTGTCGGCATTGTCGGTGCCGGCGGCCTTCACCGACTTCAGATAGCTCAGCACGGCGCTATAGGTGCCGGCCTGCACTGCGCTCGGCGCCTTGCCGCCGAACTTGGCCATGAAGCGCTTGCCGAAGGCACGCGAGATGTCGTCGCGATCCCAATAGAACGGGTCGACGAAGACCAGTCCCTGCGCCGTCTTCAGCCCGAGCGAGTTGATGTCCGTGATCTGCACCAGCAGGCCGGCGATGCGCTGCCCGCCGCTGACGATGCCGAACTCGGCGGCCTGCTTCAGCGCATTCGAGAAGTCGGTGCCGGCATTGGCCAGACCGACGACCTTGGCCTTGGAGGCCTGTGCCTGCAGCAGGAAGGAGGAGAAGTCCTGGGTATTGAGCGGCGCCCGCACCTTGCCGACGACGGTGCCGCCGGCGGCCTTCACGAAGGCCGAGGTATCCGCCTCGAGCGCCCAGCCGAAATTATAGTCGGCGGTGATGAAGAACCAGCTATCGCCGCCCTGCTTCACCATGGCGGCGCCGGCGCCCTTGGCGAGCGCGTAGGTGTCGTAGGTCCATTGGAAACCGTAGGGCGAGCAGTCCTTGCTGGTGAGGTCGGACGAGGCCGGTCCCGAGGCCAGGAAGATGCGCTTCTTCTCCAGCACGATCTTCTGGATGGCCAGGCTGGTCGAGGAGGCGGCGCCGTCGGCGATCACGTCGACCTGCTTCGAATCGATCCATTCGCGGGCGATGCTGGATGCGACATCGGGCTTGTTCTGGGTATCGGCATCGATGATCTGGATCGGCTTGCCCAGGATCGAGCCGCCCATGTCTTCCGCCGCCATTTGCGCGGCGAGCACTGAACCGCGACCGGTAATATCGGC
>DATKQA010000205.1:0-3570 GCA_035523835.1 Candidatus Sulfotelmatobacter sp. | reverse complement strand
TGCGACTTTTCATCCTGCTGCTGCACCACGATGCCGGTCGGCAGGTGGGTGATGCGGACGGCGCTGTCGGTGGTGTTCACCGATTGCCCGCCGGGCCCCGACGAGCGGAAAATGTCGATGCGCAGATCCTTGTCGTCGATCTGCACGTCGACCTCCTCCGCCTCGGGCAGCACCGCGACGGTGGCGGCGGAGGTGTGAATGCGACCGCTGGTCTCGGTGGTCGGCACCCGTTGCACCCGATGTACGCCGCTCTCGAACTTCAGCCGGGCGAAGACGCCGCGGCCGGAGATCGAGGCCACCGCTTCGCGATAGCCGCCAAGGTCGGTTTCCGAGAGGCTCATGATCTCGAAGCGCCAGCCGTGCAGGTCGGCATAGCGCTGGTACATGCGAAACAGCGTCGCCGCGAACAGCGCCGCCTCGTCACCGCCGGTGCCGGCCCGCACTTCGAGGATCGCGTTCTTTTCGTCGGCGGCATCCTTCGGCAGCAGCAGCAGGCGAAGCTGCCGCTCGGCTTCCGGCAACCGGCCGCGAAGCCCGGGCAATTCGTCCACCGCCAGGGCCTTCATCTCCGCATCGCCGCCGGTCGACAGTTCCTCGAGATCGGCGATTTCGCGCACCAGCTTGCGATAGTCGTGAATGCCGGCGACCACCGGCGCCAGCTCGGCATATTCCTTGGACAGCCGGGCGAAGGCATCGCCGCTGCTCTTGGCCGGGTCGGCCATCGCCGCCTGCAAGGCATCGCTCCGTTGCAGCAGCTTGTCGAGCGTTTCCGCCGGGATCATGGGCGTCTCGTCAGCGCAGGTGGGCGAAACGCTGTTCCAATCGGTCGAGCGGCACTTCTTCCTGGGCGCCGGATTCGAGATCCTTCACCGTCGCCACGCCGCGGGCCAATTCGCTCTCGCCGAGCAGCACGGCGCAAGCCGCCTTCAGCCTGTCGGCCCGCTTCAGGCGACGGCCGACATTGCCCTTGTAGGCGAGCTCGACCGCCAGGCCGCTCCGCCGAAGCGCCTGCGCCAACTTGAGCGCCGCCGCTTCGGCGGCCTCGCCGATCGGCACCAGCGCCACCGGCCGGCGCGGCGCCGGCGGATCATCGGCCAGCATGGCCAGGCGCTCGATGCCGCCGGCCCAGCCGATCCCCGCCGTCGGCGGTCCGCCGAGCTGCTCGATCAGCCCGTCGTAGCGGCCGCCGGCGAGCACGGTCCCCTGCGCGCCGAGGGCGTCGGTGACGAACTCGAACGCCGTGTGGGTGTAGTAGTCGAGCCCGCGCACCAGGCGCGGATCGACCCGGAAGGGAATGTCGAGCGCGGCAAGGCCCGCCTGCACGGCGGCGAAGAAGTTGCGCGCAGCGTCGTTGAAATGGTCTTGCAGCAGCGGCGCCGAGGCAACGACCTCGCGATCGCCGGGATCCTTCGAATCGAGAATGCGCAGCGGGTTCTTCGCCAGGCGGCGGAGACTGTCTTCCGACAGCTTGGCGCGATGCCGCTCCAGATAGGCGACCAGCGCCTGGCGATAGCTCTGCCGGCTCTCGCCGTCGCCGAGCGAATTCAATTCCAGGGTGCAGCGATCAAGGATGCCGAGGCTGCGGAGAATATCGGCCGCGACGGCGATGACTTCGACATCGGCGGCCGGCTCCGGCGCGCCGATCACCTCGATGTCGATCTGGTGGAACTGCCGTTGGCGGCCTTTCTGCGGCCGTTCGAAGCGGAACATCGGGCCGTGCGCGAACAGCTTCAGGGGCACCGATTGCGCCAGGCCGTTGGAGATGAAGGCGCGGCAGATGCCGGCGGTATATTCCGGCCGGAGCGTGAGCGCCTCGCCGCCCTTGTCGACGAAGCTGTACATCTCCTTGGAGACGACGTCCGAGGTTTCGCCCATCGAACGGGCGAAGACCTCGGTGAATTCAAGAATCGGCGTGGCGATTTCGGCAAAGCCGTAGCGTTCGGCCACGGCGCGCGCGATTTCCACCACGTGGCGGTGCCGCCGGAACTCGTCCGGCAAAAGATCATGGGTGCCACGGACCGGCTGGAACTCGGGCACGGGGGAAGTCTCCGATGTCAGCTAGGATGCGGCCGCGCGCCCGTTACTCGGCCGCGCTGGCCTGGAGTTTGGCCCGCTCGGCCTCGATTTCCCGGGCCTTCTGCTCGACCAGTTCGACAAGGTGGTCGACGATGTTCTGGTCCTTCAGCCGGTGCGCCGTCACGCCGTTGATATAGACCTGGTGCGTGCCGTTGCCGCCGCCGGTGAAGCCGATGTCGGTTTCTCGCGCCTCGCCCGGACCGTTCACCACGCAGCCGATCACCGACAAGGTCATCGGCGTGGTGATATGCGACAGCCGCTGCTCCAGCAGTTCCACCGTCTTGATCACGTCGTACTGCTGGCGCGCGCACGAGGGGCAGGAGATCACGTTCACCCCGCGGTGCCGCAGGTTCAGCGCCTTCAGCATGTCGAAGCCGACGCGGACCTCTTCCACCGGGTCTGCCGACAGCGACACCCGGATGGTATCGCCGATCCCGCTCCACAGCAGCATGCCGAGCCCGATCGAGGACTTCACCGTCCCCGGCCGGAAGCCGCCGGCCTCGGTGATGCCGAGGTGCAGCGGATAGTCGCAGGCTTCCGCCAACCCCTGATAGGCCGCCACGGCCAGGAACACGTCCGACGCCTTGACCGAGATCTTGAATTCGCGGAAGTCGTTCTCCTCCAGGATGCGTGCGTGGTTCAGCGCGCTCTCCACCATCGCCTCCGGGCAGGGTTCGCCATAGCGTTCCAGCAGCTCGCGCTCCAGCGAGCCGGCATTGACCCCGATGCGCATCGAGCAGCCGTGGTCCTTGGCCGCCTGCACCACCTCGCGCACCCTGGCCGCGCTGCCGATGTTCCCCGGGTTGATCCGCAGGCACGCCGCGCCCGCCTCCGCCGCCTCGATCGCCCGCTTGTAGTGGAAATGGATGTCGGCCACGATCGGCACCTTCGCCGCCTGCACGATCGTCTTCAGGGCCCGCGTCGAAGCTTCGTCCGGACACGAGACCCGCACGATATCCACCCCCGCCGCCTCGCAGGCCTGGATTTGCGCGATCGTCGCCGCCGCATCCGAGGTCAGCGTATTGGTCATGGTCTGCACCGTGATCGGCGCATCCCCGCCGACCGCCACCTTGCCGACGTGGATCTGCCGGCTCTTGCGCCGGGCAATGTCGCGATACGGGCGAATGCTCATGACTGGCTCTTTCCTTCACCATGCCGGCCCGATGCCGACCGACCGTACGTCAACCGAAAAATCCGGCCATAACATGGCCCTCCGAAACGCCAAATTCAAGCAAACCGGGCGTGGAACCGGGTATTCCCTCAGCGGGAAGCAGCGGCCAGCAGGCTCTTGGGGTCGAGCGAGACATTGCGCCGCGCCTCGCCCAATTGTCCGAGCCGGGGCAAGGCCTTGCCGTCGACATCCACCTCCAGCGCCCCGAGGTTGCCGGTCCAGAGCACGGCGTCGCTCCGGTTCGGCACGCGGTAGATGTCGCCATCGTGCAGCACATGGCCGGGAAACAGGACTTCGTTATTGGCGCCGCGCACGTCGATCCA
>DATKQA010000204.1:0-2979 GCA_035523835.1 Candidatus Sulfotelmatobacter sp. | reverse complement strand
GGCCAGCCGCAGCATCGGCCGGCGCCGTTCGCCCTGCCGGTCCGCCAGATGCGCGACGAACGGGTTGCTCAGGATGCGGACGAACACGCCGGCCGACAGCAGCACGGTGATGGCCGCGTCGCCCTGACCATGCGCCTTCAGCCAGACCGGCCAGAACGGCTGATGCACGCCCGACACGGCGAAGGTCGCCGCGTAGAAGAGCGCGAGGCGGAACGGCGCGGGAAGGGGCGAGCCCGAAGGCGGCGAGGGCATCGACACAGGCGGTTATGGCGGCGCCGCATTGTGCGGGCGGCCCGCGTCGAGCACAACAAGCTTTAAGAAAGATCCGCGCCGGTCAGGGGGGACAGGGGAACTCCGGAAACGGGAAACCGGACTTCAGGGAACGTCGAATGCGACCGGCGCGGAAGCCCGACACAGCGAGCAGAACCATGACGCGCAAACCATCCCACAGCCCGGCCAATGCCGCAGTAGCCGCCGTCACAGGCCCGACTGATTGCCCGCAAGCGACCGGATTTCCTTGGCTTTTTCGATGATCCTCAGGGTTTCGTGCCAGAGCCCGTAGGATGCGAGGTCGTGCGGGCCGGCCCAGGCCACGGCGGCGGCGTCGCCGCCGGCCACGGCCTCGCCCGACAGCAGGTCGGCGGTGAAGTCGATCAGCGTATAGTGGTACTGCATGCGGCCGTCCGCGCCCGGCTGCAGCGAATCGACCACCGCCACGAGCCGCGGCTCGGTGATGACGATGCCGGTTTCCTCCAGAACCTCGCGACGCGCAGCCTCGACGATGGTTTCGCCGAGCTCCTGCGCGCCGCCGGGCAACGACCATTGTCCCTGGCGCGGCGCCTTGCCGCGCCGGATCAGCAGCACGGATTCGCCGTGCCAGACGACGACGCCGACGCCGACGATCGGCCGTTCGGGATATTCGCGCTGCATCAGGCGGCGAGCGCGGTCTTGATCGAAATCTCCGACATCAGCGTGCGGTGCACCGGACAGCGCTCGGCGATCTCCAGCAGGCGGGCGCGCTGCGTCGCGTCGAGCGTGCCCTCCAGCGTGATCTGCCGCTCGATGCGATCGATGCGGCCTTCCCTGGTCTCGCATTCGGCGCAGTCCCTGGCGTAGATCTTGCCGTGGCTCAGCCTGACGCTGACGCGCATCAGCGGCCATCGCTTCTGGTCGGCATAAAGGCGGAGCGTCATGGCGGTGCAGGCGCCGAGCGCGGCGCAGAGCAGCTCATAGGGATTGGGGCCGGTATCGCTGCCGCCGACCGCGACCGGTTCGTCGGCCTTGAAGCTGTGGCCGCGCACCGTGATGGTCTCGGCGAGCCGGCCGGGGCCGGTCTCGCGCACCAGGATCGAGGTATCGGCGCTGTCGATGCCGCTCATGGCTTCCCCCAGAATTTGCCGCGTCGCCTAGACCTTGGCCGAGGATCGTTCTGCCGCGGCGATGGCCCGCCAGACCCGTTCCGGCGTCGCCGGCATGTCGATATGGCGGATGCCGAGGTCCTTGACCGCATCGACCAGGGCGTTGATCACCGCCGGCGCGGCGCCGACGGTGCCGGCCTCGCCGGCGCCTTTGACGCCGAGCGGATTGGTCGTGCAGGGCACCTCGTTGAGCTCGAAGCGGATCGGCGGCAGATCGTCGGCGCGCGGCATGCAGTAGTCCATGAACGAACCGGAGAGCAGTTGCCCGGTCTCGTCATAGACGGCGTGCTCCAGCAGCGCCTGGCCGACGCCCTGGGCGATGCCGCCGTGCGCCTGGCCTTCCAGGATCATGGGATTGATGACCCGGCCCATGTCGTCGACCACGGTATAGGCGACCAGCGCCACCTGGCCGGTGCTTTCGTCGACTTCCACCTCGGCGATGTGGCAGCCGTTCGGAAAGGTGCCGGCGACGCCGATATTGGCTTCGGCCTCGAGGCCATCGCCGAGGTCGGCCGGCCGCTTGGCCGGGTTGCGCGCGGCCTGCGCGACTTCCATGATGCCGACCTTGCGGTCGGTGCCGACGATGCGGAAGACTCCCGCTTCGAATTCGATATCGGCCGCCGCCGCCTCCAGCAGATTGCCGGCGACCTGCTTGCCCTTGCTGACGATGATGTCCGAGGCGCCGAGGATGGCACCGCCCTCGGAGTAGAGCGAGCGCGCGCCGCCGGTGCCACCGCCGCTCTTGATCAGGTCGCTATCGCCCTGGAAGACGCGAATCCGGTCGAAGGGCACGCCGAGCCGCTCGGAGACGAGCTGCATGTAGGCGGTCTCATGGCCCTGGCCGGTGGATTGCGTGCCGACCAGGACGGACACCGTGCCGTCGGCCTCGAAGCGGATCTCGGCGCGTTCCTCCGACGGGCCGGCGGTGGCCTCGAGATAGCAGGCCATGCCTATGCCGCGGCGCTTGCCCCGGCTCCGCGCCGCCTTGACGCGCGCCGGCGCATTGGCCCAGTCGGCGGCCTGCATGGCGCGTTCCATGTTCTCGAGGAAGGCGCCGGAATCGTAGTTCAGGCCGGTCGGCGTGGCATAGGGAAAGGCGCTCGGCGGAATGAAATTGCGCTTGCGCAGTTCGGATCCTGACAGGCCGAGCTCGCGCGCCGCCGTATCCATCAGCCGCTCGACCAGGTAGTTCGCCTCCGGCCGCCCGGCGCCGCGATAGGCGTCCACCGGCACCGTGTTGGTGAAGACGCCCTTGACCTCGGCCGAGATCAAGGGCGTCGCATATTGCGACGACAGCACGCGCGTGCCGGCGATGGTCGGGATGAACGGCGCGAAAGTGGAGAGATAGGCGCCCATGTTGGCGAGCGTGGTGACGCGAATGGCGAGGATCTTGCCGTCGCCGTCGAAGGCGATTTCGCCCTTGGTGAGATTGTCGCGGCCCTGCGTGTCGGACAGGAAGGCTTCCGACCGTTCGCTGGTCCATTTCACCGGCCGGCCGAGCTTGCGCGCGGCATAGGTGGTCAGCACGTGCTCGGCATAGAGAAAGAGCTTCATGCCGAAG
>DATKQA010000203.1:0-3511 GCA_035523835.1 Candidatus Sulfotelmatobacter sp. | reverse complement strand
GGGCTAGTGGCGCAGCACGATCTCGCTGCGCCGGTTCTGCTCGTTGCGCACGCCCTCGGCGGTGGCGACGCGCGGGTTCTGCTTGCCGAACCATTCGGCGCGGAGCGCTCCCGGCTTGATGCCGTGGGCGATCAGGTAGTTCTTCACCGCGTTGGCGCGCGCCTGCGACAGCTTCAGGTTATAGGCATCGGAACCGACCAGGTCGGTATAGCCGCGGATGCCGATGGCGGTCGATTTGCTGCGGCGGAAATCGGCGGTCACCTGGTCGAGCACTTTGGCGCCGACCGGGGTGATGGCGGCGCCGTTGAAAGGAAAAAAGACGAGATAGACCTGGGGAGGCGGCGCATCGGCGCGCACCCCGCCCGGGCCGCAACAGAGCGCGAGGAAAAGAACGACCGGCAGGGCAATTCGCATCGGGGAAATCCATCGGTTACAGGATCGGCGGGTCAGGCCGGAGCATAGCTCGTCAGCGTCCCGCGGTGGATTGCGAATCACTCGCCGCCGGCCGCGGCGGCCGGCGAGGCCGGGGTGGCGCAAAAGCCCGTCTCAGCTTAATGTGCGCCGGTCAATCCGCTCAAACAAGGATGCGCCATGATCAAGAAAGCAGCGGTAATTCTCGCGCTCGGCTATCTGCTGGCCGGTTGTGCGCCGGAAGGTTCGAAGTTCATCGGGTTCGATTCCTGCAGCCCCGGCGGCGCCACGGTCTGGTATGTGACGCCGAACGCGAAAGGCCAAGTCGATACTTCATCCTTCAGCCCCGCCAACTGCAAGCACTGAGACCGGTCAGGAGGATCAAGCACGCGGCGAGGCCCGGCCTCGCCGCGTTCGCTTTTTGTGAGCCGGATATCCTGGCCCGCCGCTCAGGCCGAGCGGTGCCGGCGTTCGTGCTCGAGCAGCCAGCGCTTGCGCGGCAGGCCGCCGCCATAGCCGGTCAGGCTGCCGTCGGCGCCGATGACGCGGTGGCAGGGCAGCACGATCGAAATCGGATTGGCGCCGTTGGCAAGACCGACGGCGCGGCTGGCACGAGGATGCGACAGCGTCGTCGCCAGGGCGCCGTAGCTGGTGGTGGCGCCGGCGGGAATGTTGCGCAGTGCCTGCCAGACGCTGCGTTGGAAGGCAGTGCCGCCGGTGGCGATCGGCAGCGCGTCGATGGCGTCGAGATCGCCGGCAAAATAGTCGGCCAAGGCTCGATGCGTTGTTGCCGGGGCCGGCGCTTCGTCGAGAGCGTAGTCGCCGTTCTGCCGCCGCAGCAGTTGGTGCAGGCGTGCCGCGTGGTCGGCGAAGTCGAGGCCGCGCAGCGCGCCCGCGTCGTCGGTGACCAGCAGGATCTCGCCGAGCGGCGAGGCGGTGCGGTCAAGATGCAAGCGCATGATCTGTCCTTTCCGGCAAGAAGGGTTTATCGGCGAGTTCGGCTGTCCACAGGTGCAGCACCGCGTAGGCGCGCCAGGGCCGCCAGGCCTCGGCGCGCTTGAGCAGCGCGCGTTCGCCCGGCCGCTCGCCGTTGACGGCGAGGATGCGCTGCAGCGCCCCGTCGGCGGCGAGGAAGGCGTCGCTCTCGCGCAGCACCCGCATGGCGATGTACTGCGCCGTCCATTCGCCGATCCCCGGTACGCGGCAGAGCCGGCCGACGGCTTCCTCGAGGGCGCGGCGCGGATCGAACAGGCGGGGATCGGCCGCCACCGCCTGGGCCAGGCCGGCCAGTGCCGCGGCGCGCGCCCGCGGCATGCCGAGGGCGGCGATCGGCTCGACGTCGAAGCACTCGGGCCGTGGAAAGGCATGGGTCAGACCAGGCAGATCGAAACGCTCGGCGACCGGCTGGCCGAGCGCGGCGACCAGCCGACCGGCAAGCCGGGTGGCGGCGGGCACGCTGATCTGCTGGCCAAGCACCGCCCGGACGGCGATCTCGAAACCGTCCCAGGCGCCGGGCACGCGCAGTCCCGGCCGGGCCGCGACCAGGCCGGCGAGCCAGGGGTCGCGCCCGAGCGCCGCAGCGATGCTCTGGGGATCGGCGCTGAGGTCGAACAGGCGGCGGACGCGGGCGATGATGGCCGGCAAGGCGGCGAGCCGCGGAAGGCGCACGGTCACCTGCAAGGCGCGACGTTCCGGCGCATCGCCGACTTCGATGCTGCCAACCTCGCCATCGAGTTCGATCACCCTGGCGTAGCGGCCGTCGGCGACGCGCTCGACGCCCGGCACCGCACGGCGCGCCAGGAAATCCAGCATGGCCGGCCAGTCGTAGGGCGGCCGGTAGGGCAGGGTGAGGCTGAGGCCGGAGGCGGGCGGCCTGCTCGCGGCACGCTGGCGCCGCAATTCGCTCGGCGGCCGGCGATAGAGTTGCTGGAAGGTCTCGTTGAAGCGGCGCACGCTGCCGAAGCCGCTCGCCAGGGCCACGTCGGTCATCGCCAGATCGGTTTCGTGGATGAGCTGCTTGGCGAGCAGCACCCGCCGGGTCTGGCCGACCGTGACCGGCGCGGCGCCGAGATGGCGGCGGAACAGGCGGCGAAGCTGGCGCCCGCCGATCCCGAGCCGTTCAGCGATCGCCTCGACATCGCTCTCGTCGAGCGCGCCGCCGTCGATCAGCCGGAGCGCACGCGACACCGTGGCCGAGGTGCCGTGCCAGGCGCCGAGGTCGGGCGAGCTCTCCGGCCGGCAGCGCAGGCAGGGGCGGAAGCCCGCCTCCTGCGCCGCCGCGGCGGTCGGCAGGAAGAGGCAGTTTTCCGGCTTCGGCGACCGCGCCGGGCAGATCGGCCGGCAATAGATTCCGGTGGTTTTGACGCAGGTAAAGAACAGCCCGTCGTAGCGCGCATCGCGGGCCAGCATCGCGCGGTGGCAGGCGGCAGGGGCGAGGTCCATGGCACGAGCATAGCAGGTGGGTGCCGCCGGTCTGGCGGTTTTCGGACCTCTACCTCGGCGTTGTCGCCGCCGGCCACCGCGCTCAGGCGATGGCCGACGTCGGCGCCTCAGGCCTGCGGCAGTTTGTCGAGGAAGCCGATCACTTGCGCGATGCGGCCGTCCCGGGTGACCAGCACGTCGCTGCCCTCGATCGGCGCCTCGATGCCGTCGGGACCGAGGCTCCAGGAGAAGCGGAGATAGTCGCCGTGGCCGTCGGGCTTGCCGCGCAGCTTGAACCTGAAGCCGGGGAAGCGTTGCTGCACGCCGCCGACGAGGGCGCTGATCGCTTCGTGCCCACTGACCCGGGCGAGGGGATCGACATAGCTGGCATCCCCGGTCCAGGCGGCTTGCAGGATTCCGGCGCGTGCCGCCGCGCCGGTCTCGTTCCACAGCCGGATATAGTCTTCGGCGATTTTCTGCACTGCTGACATCGATCACTCCCGTCATAGGTGAAGCACGACGGGCCGATGCTGGGCGAATGCCGTCCTCCCGTCGATTACCTCAGGGGTAAGGCGCTACACGCGCCAACCCGTGCCTGGCGCTTTATCCCTTTTGCGCTTCCTGCTTGATGGCCCGCCAGCCGATGTCGCGGCGGCAGAAGCCGTCCGGCCAGTCGATC
>DATKQA010000202.1:0-4048 GCA_035523835.1 Candidatus Sulfotelmatobacter sp. | reverse complement strand
GACGCGGTCCTGGCGGTTGCCGCATTTCCCGCCGACGGCGCGCTGCTCGATGTGGGCTGCGGCACCGGCAGCCTGAGCTTCGCCATGGCGCGGCGCTGGCCGGGCCGCGCCGTGGTCGGCGTCGATATCGCCGATGCCTATGTCGCCTTCGCCCGCGCCAAGGCGGCCGGCGGCAATCCGAACTTTGCGTCGGCCGACGCCACGGCCTTGCCCTACGAGGCAGCATCCTTCGCCGGCGCCGCAGCGCAGCTCGTGCTGAATTTCATTCCCGAGCCGCTGTCGGCGCTCCGCGAGATGCGCCGCGTCGTCCGTCCGGGCGGCGTCCTCGCCGGCGCGGTCTGGGACTTCCGCGGCGGGCTGGTCTACCAGCGCCTGTTCTGGGATACCGCCTGCGGCATCGATGCCGCTGCGCGCGCCGTGCGCGACCGTCTGTTCGCCGCGCCGCTGGCGCTGCCCGAGGGCTTGCCGCGTCTGTTCGAGGCGGCAGGCCTTCGCGAGGTGCGGCGCGACTCCGTCACCATCCGCATGGACTACGCCGATTTTGCCGACTACTGGCGGCCGCTGCTCGGCGGCCAGGGGCCGGTCGGCAGCTACGTCGTCGGTCTGGCGCCGGCGCTGCGGCAGCGCGTCGAGGCTGCGGTCGGCGATGCCTATTGCGCCGGTGCGCCCGACGGGCCGCGCTCGCTCACCGCGACCGCCTGGGTGGTGCGCGGCACCGTGCCGTGACCGGCCCTAGTGCGCCGATTCTAGCATTCGCGTCCCGTTTCGGCAGGATCATCCTGCGAATGTTGGAAGCAAAGGGCCACTAGCAAATATCGGTTGCTGGTGGAGTTTTGGATTTGACATTCGCCGAGCGAGGCTACGGCACGGCGGATGGCGAATATCAAATCCACGCCACTAGCGATGCGCCGGGCTCTCCTGCAGCAGCAGGTCGAGCTGCGCCGGCGCGGGTTCCTGGTGATAGGCGAGGCGGTAGAAGGCCGCCGTCACCGGCCTGAGGTCGTCCTTGAAGGCCCGCGGATAGAGTTTGCGCGCCAGCCAGCGCAGGCCCATGACGCGGTTGAGCGAGGGCGGATGATCGAGCCAGCCGAAGGGTCCCGCCGGCGCCAGCAGCACATGGCCGTCCTTGACTGCCTTCACCATCCGCCATTCCGGATGATGGGTTACCGCGTCGAAGGCGCCGGGCTCGTCGGTGACGATATAGTCCGGCTGCCAGGCGCGCACCCGGTCGAGGGTGACCGTCGCGTTGCCGTGCACATCGGGCTCGGCCGCGAGCATGCGGACGCCGAGCAGCCGTAGGAATTCCGCCGGGCCGTTGCCGCCCACGGGCATCAGCAGGCCGTCGCCGCGGGCGAAATAGACCTTCGGATGGGCCGCGGCCGGCCGCGCGGCAAGCTTGTGCGCTTCGGCGAGCGCCGTCGCCACGTATTTCGCCAGGCGCTCGCCCTCCGCGCCGTTGCCGAGGATCGGCCCGAGCTTGCGCAGGGCGCTGCCGATCTCGGCGAGCGAGCCGCTGAACAGGAGATAGGGAACGCCGGTTTCCTTTTGCACCTTGTCGGCAAGGTCGGCGTAGCGGCGATCGACGTCGCCGATATCGACGATCAGATCGGGATGCGCGATGCGCACCAGTTCGGCGGGATTGCCGTCGCGCTGGGTGAGCCGTCCGACCGCCGGCAGGGAGGCATAGCGCGGCGGGATGAAGCCGAGCTGCGCTGCCGAGAGCGGCTGGATCCAGCCCGCCATCTTGTCGGGCGCCAGCGCGAACAGGGCGACGCTGGCCGGCGGCCCGGCCGGCAGCACGTGGGCCACCGCGTCGGGCACCGCGACCTGCCGTCCGGCGCTGTCGACGATCACGGCGGCGCCGGCGCCGACGGGCAGGCCGGCGACGAAAAGCAGCAGCGCGAAGCGGCGCAAAAAGCGCATCGCCCGGCCCTTTCTTCGAGGAATGTGGTCTTCGATGAATGCGGCGGCGGCTATTTCGCAACCATCACATCGGACGCCTTGATCACGGCATGGACCTGGTCGCCGACCTTGAGGCCGAGGTCGTCGGCCGCCTCGCTGGTGATCGAGGCGGTGACGACAATGCCGCCGCCGATGTCGATCTTGATGCGCGCCGTGGTCGGCCCCTTGTGCACTTCGCTCACCTTGCCGGGCAGTTGGTTGCGGGCGCTGAGTTTCATGGCCGGGCCTCCGATTGGCGCTGACGTCGTACGGCATATTTTTCCAGATATAGCGCTGGAACACAATCAGGGAGCCGCCGACGCCGCGCCAGGTGACAGGTTTGTGACTGGCCGCCGGCGCCGTGCTCCGCTACGGTAAAAGTGGCTACGGGAATGGATGGAGGCTTGCTTGCGCGTCAAATGGCCCCTGTTGCTGGCTTTGCTCATCGCGGCGGGCGCGCTGTCGCGCCTGGCGGTGCATGCTGAGGACCAGACGGCGGTGGCGCTGCCGGCGCCGGCCGTAGACGAGCCGGCCGCGGCTTCCGCCACGAGCGAGACCGCGGTGCTGGCCGGCGGCTGCTTCTGGGGCATCCAGGGCGTCTTCCAGCGCGTCAACGGCGTCGAACAGGTGATCGCCGGCTATTCCGGCGGCAAGGGGCCGGCCGGCTATGAGCAGGTCAGTTCCGGCACTACCGGCCATGCCGAATCGGTGCAGATCCGCTTCGACCCGCGGAAGATCTCCTACGGGCAGATCCTGCGCATCTTCTTTTCGGTGGCGCTGAACCCGACCGAGCTCAACCGGCAGGGCCCCGACTTCGGCACGCAATACCGTTCGGAGATTTTCTACGCCAGCGCGACGCAGCGACAGGTGGCGGAGAGCTACATCGCCCAGCTCGACCGGGCGCACGTCTTCGACCAGGCGATCGTCACCCGGGTCGATCCCCTCACCGGCTTCTATTCCGCCGAGGCCTATCACCAGGACTATCTGCTGCATCATCCCGACAACCCCTACATCGTGATCAACGATCTGCCGAAGGTTGCCAACCTCAAGCGGTTGTTCCCGGCGGCCTATCGCGACACGCCGGTGACGGTGGCGGCCCCGCGCTCGTCGATGTAATCCTGGCGGGGGCCGCCCGACCGCGTTCGGCCGGCCTTCCCGCTTTCCCGGCAAATTCGTTGTATAATTCCGGGCAAAGCAAGCGACGTTGCCGGGAGGGAAGCATGCCGACGATCAAAGTCACCGACATCGCCTACGGGCGCGTGCGCGTGCCGGATCTCGATCAGATGGAAGAGTTCCTCACCCACTTCGGCTTCATCAAGGCCGACCGGACCAGGACCGCGCTCTATATGCGCGGCAGCGATCCCGCGCACCACATCCACGTGACGGAGAAGGGCGAGCCGGGCTTCATCGGCTTCGCCTATCACGCCGCCAGCGAAGAGGACCTCGAGCGCGTCGCGCGGACGCCGGGCGCCTCGGCCGTCGAGGCGATTGACGAGCCCGGCGGCGGCAAGCGGGTGCGGCTGCGCGAGCCGAACGGCTACCAGATCGAGGTGATCCACGGGCTGGCCGCCGCGCCGGCGGTGCCGGTCAGGCTCGACCCGCAAAACAGCGGCAGCGAGCCGCTGCGCCGTGCCGGCAGGCTGATGCGGCTGCCGCAGGAGCCGACCCCGGTCAAGCGCATCGGCCACGGCGTCATGGGCAGCCCGAAGGTCGTGGAGACGGTGCGCTGGTTCCGTGACACCCTCGGCTTCATCGGCTCCGACGACATCTATGCCGGCAGCAAGGACAATATCATCGGCTCGTTCAATCGCTGCGACCGCGGCGATACCTTTGTCGACCACCACACGCTCTTCGTGGTGCACAACGAGCGGGCCGGCCTGAACCATCTGTCGTTCGAGGTGCACGACATCGATGCCGTCTTCACCAATCACGAACATATGCAGCGGCTCGGCAAGTACGAGCACATGTGGGGCATCGGGCGGCATCTGCTGGGCAGCCAGGTCTACGACTACTGGGCCGGCCCCTGCGGCATCGTGCACGAGCGCTGGGCCGACAGCGACCGGCTGAACGCGGCCAACGGCTCCAACCTGATGACTCCGGAAGAAGG
>DATKQA010000201.1:0-8351 GCA_035523835.1 Candidatus Sulfotelmatobacter sp. | reverse complement strand
GAAGATCAGCGCGATGTTGGCGATCAGCCCGAAGTAGCCGTAGGTGGCGAACATGAAGGCGACCACCAGCAGGAAGCCGATCAGCGCGGCGATCACGCCGGCACGGATCGAATCGGCACCGAGGTCTGGGCCGACCGTGCGTTGCTCGATGATCTTGAGCGGCGCCGGCAGCGCGCCGGCGCGCAGCAAGGTGGCGAGGTCCTTCGCCGATTCCGTGGTGAAATTGCCGCTGATCTCGCCGGAGCCGCCGAGGATCGGCTCGCGGATCACCGGCGCGCTCAGCACCTTGCCGTCGAGCACGATGGCGAAGGGCTTGCCGACGTTCTGGCGCGTCGTCTCGGCGAACTCGCGCGCGCCGGCGGTGTTGAAGCGGAAGGTGATGATCGGCTCGCCGGTCTGCTGGCTGAAGGTAGCTTGCGCGTCGGTCAGGTCGTTGCCGGAAACCTCGACCCTTTTGCGCACGATATATTGCGTCGGACGCCCGGCCCTTTTGTCCTTGTCGTCGGCGGCGGGAAGGATTTCCGAGCCGACCGGCACCCGGCCGGCTTCCGCCTCGGGCGAGGTATCGACCATGCGGAAGGTGAGCTTGGCGGTGGTGCCGATCAGGCGGATGACGCGCTCGGGATCGCCGACCCCCGGCAATTGCACGAGGATGCGGTCGCGGCCCTCGATCTGAATGCTCGGCTCGTTGATGCCGGTCGCGTCGATGCGGCGGCGCACGATCTCGACCGACTGCTGCACCGCCTGCTGCGCCTTTTCCTGGATCGCCGCGTCGCTGAGCTCGACGGTGATAGTGTTGTCGGAGCCCGGCGTGACGGTGATGTCCTTCTGCCCGACGTCGAACAGCGACTGCGAGATCGGCGAGGCCAGCGCCTTCAGAATATCGACCGCCTGCGCCGTCTGCTGCGGCTCGCGCAGATGGACGACGATCTTCTTGCCGGTGACGCCGAGGCCGCCGGTGTAGCCGATATGCTCCTTGGCGAAGTCGCGGCGGATGTTCTCCACCAGGTTCTGCAACCGCTCCACCATCACCGCGTTGAGATCGACTTCGAGCAGGAGGTGCGAGCCGCCGCGCAGATCGAGACCGAGGTTGATCTGCTCGTGCGGCAGCCATGACGGCAGCGCCGCCGCCTGCTGGCGCGTCAGCAGGTTGGGCGCGGAGAAGACGATGCCCAGCACGCAGATGCCGACGATGAGGGCGATCTTCCAGGGCGCGAAATACATCATGGCGGCGGTGCGTTCGCCCTATTTCTTGAAGACCGAGAAAAGCCCGCCCTTCTTGCCGGCGTCGGTGTGCGCGGTATCGGCGCTCTTGCCGTCGTTGGCCGGCGCCTCGGCCTTGCCGGCGCCCTCGCGCACCGCCTCGCCCTTGGCGCGCACCTCGGCGATAGTCGATTTCACCACCCGCACCCGCACGTTCTCGGCGATTTCGACCTGCACGGTGCTGTCTTCCATCACCTTGGTGACCTTGCCGAGCACGCCGCCGGCGGTGACCACCGTGTCGCCGCGGCGCACGCTCTCGATCATCCGCTTGAGGTCCTGGGCGCGCTTCTGCTGCGGCCGGATGAGCAGAAAGTAGAAGGCGACGAAAATCAGTACGAACGGGAGGAACTGTTCGACGTTCCCCAAATTCGACAAGTCAAACATACGGGTTTCCTCGCCCTGTCAAAAAAGCTGGCGGACTATAGCCCTCCCCCCGAACCATTGCAAAGCCGACCTTCGAGCTGCGTCGAAGCGGATTAAGGCCTTGATATAAGAGTACTTAGCGGCCTTTCAAGGCGGCCGCGGCGAACCCCGGCCAGCGCCGCGGCCGGCAGCGGTTGACCGGCATGACCGCTGTGTTACGGTCCGCCCGCATTTCACCCTCCCATCGCGAAGCGGGACCGTCATGGCCGACCTCGAACCCCTCCTCGTCCGCATCGCCGACGCGCTCGAGCGTCTCGCGCCGCCGGCGCCGGCGCCGCTCGCGCTCGACAGCGCCGATGCCTTCGTCTGGCACCCGGAAGGCGAACGGCTGGAGCCGGTGTCGCGGATCAACCGCATCGACCTCGACCTGCTGCGCGGCATCGACCGCGTGCGCGACATCCTGCTCGACAATACCGAACGCTTCGCCGCCGGCCTGCCCGCCAACAACGCGCTGCTCTGGGGCGCGCGCGGCATGGGCAAGAGCTCGCTGGTCAAAGCCGTGCACGGCACGGTCAGCGCCAAGCGCCCGGGATCGCTGGCGCTGATCGAAATCCACCGCGAGGATATTCCGAGCCTGCCGCGCCTGCTGAAGCTGCTGCGCGGCAGCAGGCGCAACTGCCTATTGTTCTGCGACGACCTGTCGTTCGATGCCGCCGACGCCAGCTACAAGTCGCTCAAGGCGGTGCTGGAAGGCGGCGTCGAAGGCCGGCCGGACAATGTGCTGTTCTACGCCACCTCGAACCGGCGCCACCTTCTGCAGCGCGACATGATCGAGAACGAACGCTCCACCGCGATCAACCCGAACGAGGCGGTGGAGGAAAAAGTCTCGCTGTCGGACCGGTTCGGGCTCTGGCTCGGCTTTCACAATTGCAGCCAGGACGACTATTTCGCCATGCTCGAAGGCTATGTCGCCCGCTACGGCCTGAAGATCGGGCGCGATACGCTGCACGCCGAAGCGACCGAATGGTCGATGACGCGCGGCGCCCGTTCGGGCCGCGTCGCCTGGCAATATATTCAGGATCTCGCCGGCCGGCTCGGCCAGTCGCTGGCCTGACCGGGCTCAGACGCTCGGCGACAGATAGGGTACGGGATCGACCGCCTGCACGCCGTGGCGGATCTCGAAATGGAGCTGCGGCTTGGCGACGCTGCCGCTCGCGCCGGAACGCGCGATCACCTGGCCGCGCCGCACCGTCTCGCCGCGATGCACCAGCAGTTCCTCGTTATGGGCATAGGCGGTCATCCAGCCGTCGGCATGGCGGATGAGCAGCAGCTTGCCATAGCCGCGCAGCTCGTTGCCGGCATAGACCACCACGCCGTTCTCCGCCGCATGCACCTCGGTGCCGCGCCGCACGGCGATATTGATGCCGTCGTTGTGCAGGCCGCCGGGCTTGGCGCCGTAGGCGGAAATCATCTGGCCGTGCACCGGCCAGGCAAAGGTGCGCCCGGTGCGCGGCGGCGGCGCCGGCACGACGGCGCGATGGCCCGAGGGCAGCGCCGGGCTCGCGCTGGTCGCCGGGCTCGCCACCGTCGGCGCCGCTTGCGGCGCGGCAACCGGCGGCGCCGGCGCGGCCGCTTGCGCAACCTCCGTCGCCGGCGTCGGCGGCAGGTCGCTGTCGCGCGCTATGCGCAAGCGACGGCCGGCGTCGATCCGATAGGGCGGCAGAATATGGTTGGCCTGGGCCAGGGTATAGATGTCGATGCCGAAACGGCGCGAGATGCCGTAGAGCGTCTCGCCATGCTGCACGGTGTAATAGGTCGGACGCGGCACGACGATCATCCGGCCGGCCAGCAGGTCATAGGGCGGCTTCAGGTTGTTCGCGTCGATCACCGCCCGTACCGGCACCTTCTCGCGCTGCGCCACGCTATAGACGGTGTCGCCGGCGCCGACCCGCACCATGCCGACGGCATCGGCGCTGCCCGACGGCGCGATGGTCTTCGGCCGCCGCCGCTGCATCGCCGGGGTGCGTTCGGCCAGCATGGCGCCGGGCGGCGGGCGCTGGGCCGGCGGCAGGTTGGCGTAATCGTTGGCCGGCGCCGCGCTCTCGCTCGCCGGCGGCACGCGCTGCGCCGGCGGCACGCCGCCGGCGGCGCTGTAATCGACCGCGGTCGGCGGCTCGTTGGCGCAGCCGGCAAACAGCAGCAAACCGCCGAGGGCGGCCAGGATGCGACGCGGCCTCCACATGGGGCCACAATCTAAGCGGAGCCGGCCGTTCGATCAATGGCGGCGCTGGCGGCCGGCAGCGGCGCCTTGGGGACAGGACCGGCGGCTCCCGCGTCAGCCCTCCTCGGCGACGCCGGGCAGCAGCGGCACGAAGCGCACGGCGAGCAGCGCCTCCTCCGTGCTGCCCTGCGGGGTGCGCACCACGCGGACGATCTCCTGCTCCGTCGTGGTGCTGCCGAGCGGCAATACCATGATACCGTCGACGGCGAGCTGGTCGACCAGCGCCGCGGGCACCGTGCCGGCCGCGGCAGTGACCACGATGCGCTCGAACGGCGCCTGCTCCGGCCAACCCTTCATGCCGTCGGCGACGCGGGTGGTGATGTTGGTGAGGCGCAGCGCCTGGAAGCGCGCCTCCGCCTCCTGCAGCAGCGAGCGGTAGCGCTCGATGGTATAGACGCGGCGGCAGAGCCTGGCGAGCACGGCGGACTGGTAGCCCGAGCCGGTGCCGATCTCCAGCACCTTCATCCGGCTGCCGACCCGCAGCGCCTCGGTCATGAAGGCGACGACGTAGGGCTGGCTGATGGTCTGGCCCTGCTTGATCGGCAGCGCGATATTCTCGTAGGCCTGATCCTTGAACGTGTCGGGGACGAAGGCCTCGCGCGGCACCCGCTCGATGGCGGCGAGCACGCCGGTATCGGTGATGCCCTGGCGGCGCAGCTCCATCAACAGACGTATCTGCCGCGCCTGGTCGCTCACTTCAACGCCGCCCGGAGCCGCTTGAGCGTCCGGCCATGGGTGAGGTCGAGCTGCAGCGGCGTCACCGAGATGCCGCCCTCCGCCACCACGCCGAGATCGGTTTCCCGCCCCGGCCGCTCGTCCGGCTGGCGGCGGAAGCCGATCCAGTAGTAGGGCACGCCGCGCGCGTCGATGCGGTCGTCGATATGCAGCTCGGTAAGGTCGCGATGCCCCTGCACGGCCAGTTCCACGCCGGTGACGCGATCATGCGTCGTGTCGGGGAAATTGATGTTGAGCAGGACGCCCTCCGGCCAGCCGGCCTTGCGCAGGCGGCGAATGAGCTTCGGCCCGTGATGCTCCGCCGTCGCCCATTTGACCGCGTGTCCGGGGAGATAGACCTGGCTCAGCGCGATCGAGGGCACGCCGAGCATGGTGCCTTCCATGGCCGCGGCGATCGTGCCGGAATAGGTCACGTCCTCGCCGAGATTGCCGCCGCGATTGACGCCCGAAAGCAGCAGGTCCGGCGCACCGCCGGTCATGATCGTCTTCAAGGCCAGCATGACGCAGTCGGTCGGCGTGCCGCGCACGGCGAACTTCCGCCGGTTCACCTGGCGGATGCGCAGCGGCATGGTCAGGGTCAGCGAATGCGAAGCGCCGCTCTGCTCGAACTCCGGCGCCACCACCCAGACGTCCGCCGACAGGCTCTTGGCGATCTTTTCCAGCGCCTTGAGGCCGGGCGCGTGAATGCCGTCGTCGTTGGTGACCAGAATACGCACGCGAACCGACCTCACCCCACCGCCGGACCGATGACATTCAGGCCGCCCATATGGGGGCGCAGCACCTCGGGTATGGCGACGGTGCCGTCGGCCTGCTGATAATTCTCCAGCACGGCGATGAGGGCGCGGCCGACGGCGAGGCCGGAGCCGTTCAGCGTATGCACGAACTGGCTCTGCTTGTCGCCGGCGGCGCGGTAGCGCGCCTTCATGCGGCGGGCCTGGAAATCGCCGCAGTTGGAGCAGCTCGAAATCTCGCGATAGGCGTTCTGTCCGGGCAGCCAGACTTCGATGTCGAAGGTCTTCTGCGCCGAAAAACCCATGTCGCCGGCGCACAGCAGCATGCGGCGATAGGGAATCGCCAGCCGCTCCAGGATGGTCTCGGCGCAGCGCGTCATGCGCTCGTGCTCGGCCGCGGCTTGCTCCGCCGTGGTGATGCTGACCAGCTCGACCTTGCTGAACTGGTGCTGGCGGATCATGCCGCGCGTGTCCTTGCCCGCGGCGCCGGCCTCGGACCGGAAGCAGGGCGTCAGCGCCGTATAGCGGCGCGGCAGGCTCGCCGCATCGACGATCTGCTCGCGCACCAGGTTGGTGAGCGGCATCTCGGCGGTCGGGATGAGCCAATAGCCGTTGGTGGTGCGGAACAGGTCCTCGGCGAACTTCGGCAGATTGCCGGTGCCGAAGGCGGCGGCGTCGCGCACCAGGAGCGGCGGCGAGGTCTCCTCATAGCCGAATTCGCGCGTGTGCACGTCGAGCATGAAATTGCCGAGCGCGCGCTCGAGCCGCGCGAGGGCGCCCCGCAAGACGACGAAGCGCGCGCCGGAAAGCCGCGCCGCGGCCTGGAAATCCATCAGGCCGAGCGCCTCGCCGAGCGCATCGTGCTCCCGCGGCTTGAAGTCGAACGACCGCGGCGTGCCTTGGCGCTTGACTTCGACATTGCCGGTCTCGTCGCGGCCGGCTGGCACTTCCGCCGCCGGCAGGTTCGGGATGCCCGCCAGCAGCTCGTCGAGTTCCGCGCCGCGCTGCCGCTCGGCGGCCTCCGCCTCCGGCACGCGGCTTTTGAGCTCGGCAACCTCCGCCAGCAGCGCCGCGGCATCCTGGCCCTTGCTCTTCGCCACACCGATCGCCTTGGAGGCCTCGTTGCGCCGCGCCAGCATGTCCTGCAGCTCGGTCTGCAGCCGGCGGCGCTCGGCGTCGAGTTCCAGGACGCGCGCCGCGCGCAGCGTCGCGCCGCGCCGGATCAGCCCCGCATCGAAGGCCTCGGGGTTGTCGCGAATCCACTTGAGATCATGCATGACGGGGGTCGCAGGGACGAGATTGATGGCGCGAGTTATACGCTGCCGGGCCTAACGCGTAAACCCGGACATGGCCGGCCTAACCCGCGTCGCGCGCAGCGGCCTCGGCGGCTTCGCGCGCGGCCTTGTCCTTCTCCACCCGCTTGGCGCTGAAGATGGAGATTTCATAGAGCGCCAGCAGCGGGATGGCGAGCGAGCACATGCTGATCGGATCGGGCGGCGTCAGCACCGCCGCGGCGGCGAAGATGCCCACGATGGCATAGCGCCGCTTGGCCACCAGCGTCTGGCTGGTGACGAGGCCGACGCGGGCGAGCAAGGTGAGCAGCACCGGCAGTTGGAAGGCGAAGCCGAAAGCGAAGATCAAGGTCATCACCAGCGACAGGTACTCGCTCGCCTTGATCTCCGCGACGATGGCAAGCTGGCCCGCGCTGCCGGCCATCTCCATGCCGATGAAGAACTTCAGCATGAAGGGTAGAAGGACGAAATAGACCAGCGCGCCGCCCATGATGAACAGCACCGGGGTCGCCACCAGGAACGGCAGGAAGGCACGGCGCTCGGTGCGATAGAGGCCCGGGGCGACGAACTTCCACACCTGGATGGCGATGATCGGAAACGACAGCAGCATGGCCGCCCAGAAGGTCACCTTCACGTAGGTGAAGAAGAGCTCCTGCGGTGCGGTGAAGATCATCCGCCGCTCCGGCGCCTCCGGCCCGTAGGCCAGTGCCAGCGGCTCCTGCAGGAGGCTGTAGATGTGCTCCTTCAACGGCCAGCAGGCGGCGAAGGCGATGCCGATGGCGGCGAAGGACCAGATCAGGCGATTGCGCAGCTCGATCAGGTGATCGAGCAGCGGCGCCTTGGATGCCTCGACCTCATCCTGGCTCACACCGGCGCCCCGGTACCGGTCCTGGGCAGGGGCTCATGCTGCGGTTCCGGCACCGGTGCAGGCGCGGCGGCGATCGTCTCGGCGCTGGCCGGCGGGGCGATACCCGGTACTGGTGGAGCGATGCCCGTCGCCGGCGGCGGCTCCAGCGCCGGATCGAGCTGGGTCGCGCTCTGCACCTCCTGGATGCTCTGCTTCAGCTCGCCGCCGGGATCAATGGCGCTGGCCACGTCGGTGGTGACGACCTTCTCCACGTCCTTCTTCAGGGCCTCGAGCTCGGCCTCGCGGGCCAGCTCCTCCAGGCTGTTCTGGAATTCCCGCGCCATGGCCCGCGCCCGGCCGGTCCACTGGCCGACCGTGCGCAGCACGCGCGGCAGGTCCTTCGGGCCGATGACCACCAGCGCCACCGCGGCAATGATCGCCATTTCCGACCAGGCGATATCGAACATGCTAACCTATCCGTCAAGCTGCGCCGGGCGCGCCGGCTCAGCTCTGGGTCGCCTTGTCCTTGGCCGCGCTCGGCTCCACGCTGACCTGGCCCTCGATCGTGCGGTTGGCGCCGGCTGCCGGCGTTTCTTCAGGCTTTTCCGCCATGCCCTTCTTGAAGCTCTTGATGCCCAAGGCCAAGTCGCCCATCGCCCGCGGCAGTTTGGCGGTACCGAAGATCAGCACCACCACCAGGAGCAGGATCAGTAGATGCCAAATGCTGAATGAGCCCATCACGCTCTCCTTACTGCTGGGGGCGGCTTCAAGCCGGGCGCATCATGGCAGAAAGGCCATAGGCACGCAACGAAGCGTCCCGCATGCGACAACCATGTTGT
>DATKQA010000200.1:0-2508 GCA_035523835.1 Candidatus Sulfotelmatobacter sp. | reverse complement strand
TCGACGGCGCGGTCCTCCGGGCTCGGCAGGGCGGCACGTTCCTCGGTCAGCCGTGCTTCGGCCAGGGCGACGAAGGCGCCGTTCGGATAGCGGTCGAGATAGGCCCGCAACTCGTTCGCCTCGCCGGAACGCTGCGCGGCTTCCCAAAAGGCCAGTTCGAAGGCGGGATCGTCGCTCGCCGGCGAAAGTTCGACGCCCTGCGGCCGGTCGCTTGCCTGCTCCGCGATCGGCAGCACATGCGGCGGCGCCGCCGGATCGAACAGGACGCGATAGGCGCGCACCGGACGGGCGATGTTCTTGACGCTCTGTTCGCCGAGGTCGCGGAACACGAAGCTGGCACGGTCGCGCAGATGGTCGCGCACGCCGCGCGTGACGCAGATGCCGCCGGGCTCGGCCAGCGTTTCCAGCCGCGCCGCGATATTCACCCCGTCGCCGAAGATGTCGCCGTCCTTGACCATGACGTCACCGACGTTGATGCCGATGCGGAACAGGAGCCGCCGTTCCTCCGCCAGCCCGACATTGGCCGCATGCAGCGCCTGCTGGATGGCGACGGCGCAATTGACCGCATTGATCACGCTGGCGAATTCGGCCAGCACGCTGTCGCCGGCGGTGCCGGTGATGCGCCCGTGCCATTTGCCGATGAGGTCGTCGATGATCTGGCGGTGCGAGGACAGCGTCAGCAGCGTCGCTTCCTCGTCGCGATGCATGGCGCGGCTATAACCTTCCACGTCGGCGGCGAGAACGGCGACCAGCTTGCGTTCGAGCGGCGGAGCTTCCATGACATCGACAAAATGACGCCGCCCGACTGCGCCGGTGGCCCGACGACAGGCGGCATGGCTGCCCGAAGGGCGTTGCTTCAACGGCGACGGCGAAAATTCGTTCCCATGCCGCGAGAACCGGAAGCCCACCCACTGCCGCTAGAACGCCATGCAGCCGGGGACGCGGACCCTGAGGACCGCTTCCTGCTGAAAGCGGGCCTTGTAGTCGCCGACGATCGCCCGCATGGCCGCATCGGCGGCGGCGGACGGCGCATGCACCACCTGCAGCACGTGCGCGGCCTCGTGCAGGATGCCGCCGCCGGCGGCGCGCCACTGCCCGGCGGCGTCCCACCAGGTCAGCCCCTGCGGAAAGCGCGGCGTCACCGCGTCGCGCAGAAACGCGGCCCATTCCGTCGCCGTCACCGCGCCCTGCGGCCGGGTGGTGCCGAAGTAGAGCGTATCGACGATTGCCGGCCGCTCGCCGGGGGCGCAATCGGCTGTCGAATTCGCCGCGCAGCCGGCGAGTACCAGTCCGACCGCCGCCACCGCTGCCCTCGCCAAGCGCCGCATCCCGCCGCCCCGTTGCCGCCGGCTATCGCCTGTCCCGTCGGCCTCATGTTAGCCTGCCGCGTCACGGTCTGGGGAGCAGCGGATGAACAAGATCGATCTGGAAGGCCGCCATGCGATCGTCACCGGTGGCGCGCGCGGCATCGGCTATGCCATCGCCGAGCGCCTGCTCGCCTCCGGCGCGGCGGTGACCCTCTGGGACGTGGATCGCGAAGCGCTCGACAAGGCTATCGCCGCGCTCGGCGAGCACGGCAAGGTCGGCGGCGACAGCGCCGACGTGACCAGGGAAGCGAGCATCGCCGGCGCGCTCGCCGCCACGCTCAAGCGCGGGCCGGTCGATATCCTGATTAACAATGCCGGGATCGCCGGGCCGAACCGGAAGACCTGGGAGTACGATCCCGCCGACTGGCGCCGGGTAATCGAGATCGACCTGATCGGCGTCTATCTCTGCTGCCGCGCGGTGGTCCCCGGCATGATCGAACGGGGCTATGGCCGCATCGTCAATATCGCCTCCGTCGCCGGCAAGGAGGGCAATCCGAACGCCTCCGCCTACAGCGCCGCCAAGGCCGGCGTCATCGGCCTCACCAAGTCACTCGGCAAGGAGCTGGCCCAGACCGGCGTACGCGTCAACTGTGTCACGCCCGCGACCTTCAAGAGCCCGATTCTCGCCCAGCTCCCCCAGTCCCAGATCGATTACATGAAGTCGAAGATTCCCATGGGCCGCCTGGGCGAAGTCGACGAGGTGGCGGCGCTGGTCTGCTGGCTGGCGAGCGAGGAGTGCTCCTTCTCCACCGCCGCGACTTTCGACATCTCCGGCGGCCGCACGACCTACTGACGGCGATCGCAACCGGTGGCAGCCGCACTCGAAATGGTCGACGCCCACATGCACCTGTGGGATCTGACACACATCTCCTATCCCTGGCTCACCCCACCCCTTCCCGTAGGCATCACCGGCGATGTCGCGCCGATTGCGTGCAACTATCTCCTGGACGATTACCTGCGCGACGCCACCGCCGAAGGTCGCGTGCGGGTGCGCAAGATCGTCCACGTGGAGGCCGGCGCCAACCCGGCCGACTCTCTCGCCGAGACCCGCTGGCTCCAGGGCATGGCCGAGAGGCGCGGCTTCCCCCAGGCCATCGTCGCTCACTGCGAGCTGCAGAAGCCGACGGCCGCCGCTTTGCTG
>DATKQA010000199.1:0-4287 GCA_035523835.1 Candidatus Sulfotelmatobacter sp. | reverse complement strand
CATGGAGGAAGTGGCCTATCGCCTGAACCAGGGCAAGGACGCCCAGGGCCTCGCCAGCACCTTCAAGCTCGGCGCCTGGGCCGGCGCCGGCAGCCGCTTTCCCGACCAGCGCTTCGATACGACCGGCCGCTCGCTCGCCGATCCCCTGTCGAACGGCATCCCGCGCTCGCATGCGAGCGACTACGGCCTCTATGGCATCGTCGACCAGACGCTTTGGCAGGCCGGCGGCGGCGACCAGCGCCGCCTCGCCGCCTTCGCCCGCGTCGGCGGCAGCCCGAGCGCGCAGAACCTGATCGACTTCTACAGCGACGGCGGCCTGACCTATCAGGGCCTGCTGCCGGAGCGGCAGAACGATGTCGTCGGCGTCGGTGTGATCTATTCCCGCATCGGCGCCGCCGCCCGCGGCCTCGACCTCGATGCGCGCAGCTTCGGCGATCCCGGCCACCTCGTCCGCAGCGGCGAAGTCGCCATCGAAACCACCTACCAAATCCAGCTCGCGCCCTGGTGGACCCTGCAGCCGGACCTGCAATACATCATCCACCCCGGCGGCACCATTGCGCCGCCGGGAACGGCGAGCAACTCGCCGATTCCCAATGCGCTGGTGATCGGCTTGCGCACGACCTTGAAGCTTTGAACGGATCGCCCGCCGCCCGCTTCAGGCCCCGGCAGCGGCGACCGCAGCGTCGTCCCATTCAAGGCCGATGCCCGGCCGATCCGGAATCTGGATCAGGCCATCCCTGACCGGGAAGGGTGCCTGCAAGACGGGATCGGCCCAATCCTGCCATTCCAGCCAGTGGGCGCTTTCGGTCACGCGCATCACATGCGCCGCCACCTCGGGATAGAGATGCGTGGACATGGGCACGCCGGCCGCGCCGGCGATCGCCGCCGCCCGCAGCCAGCCGGTGACGCCGCCGATGCGCATGAAGTCGGGCATGACAAAGTCGCAGGCGCGCGCCTCGATCGCCCGCTGCAGGTCGCGCGGACCATAGAAGTTCTCGCCGAGTTGGATCGGCGTCTGCAAATCCGCGGCAAGCTGCCGGTAGCCGGCGAAATTGTCGTAGACGATCGGCTCCTCGATCCAGGCCAGGCCGAGATCGTCGATGGCGCGGCAGCGCGCCATGGCCTCGTCGAGCTGGAGGCCCTGATTGAAATCGACCATGAGCTGCATGTCCTCGCCGACCGCCTGGCGCACGGCGGCGACCGTCGCCAGATCGTCGCGCAGCCGCTCGCGGCCGAGCCTGAGCTTGAGGCCGGCAAAGCCGCCTTCCTCGCGCAGTTCGATCGCTTCTGCCGCCACCGCCTTGGGTTCCTGCAGCCAGAGGCCGTTGCTGTTGTAGGCCTTCACCGGACCGAGCGATCCGCCGAGCAGCACGCAGAGCGGCACGCCGGCCGCCTTGGCCAGGGCATCCCAGGCCGCCATGTCGAGGCCGGAGACGGCGATCATCGACAGGCCGGCATAGCCGACGAAATGCAGCGACCTGCTCGCCAGCGCCTGCAGAACGACCGGCGCGACCGGCTGGCCCCGCAGCATCTCGCCGAAGTCCTGCAAGGCCGGCACCAGATAGCGCATGGCCTTGATCGTGTAGGGCTCCAGGTAGGCGCGGCCGACGATACCTTCCTCGGTTTGCAGGTCGATCAGGATGAGCGGCCAATCGGCGAAGGTCGCGATGCGGGCGACCACCGGACGCTTCAGCTTCACCACCAGGGGCCGCGCCCGGATGCTCTTGAAGGTCAATGCCGCCGCGCCCATTCCTGCCGCCTCCCGCCAAATCCTCCAGGCCGGGCAGCATAGCGCCGAACACGTATCGTCGTCCCGGCCGATGCGCGCCGCTCGCATCGCAGCCGCCCGGCCATCGCATTGCCAAGGCCCTGCCCCAGCGCCAGAATGTCTGACAGTCGCCGGGAGCGAATGCCATGGGCAAGACGTTTTTCGACAAGATCTGGGATGCGCACGTGGTCGCCGATCTCGGCGACGGCTTCGCGCTGCTGCATATCGACCGCCATCTCATGCACGACGGCGGCGCGCCAGCGCTCCTGGCGATCAAGGAGCAGGGGCTTTCGGTGCGCAACCCGGAACTGACCTTCGCCACCGCCGACCATGTCATCACCTCGGCGCCCGGCCGCCTCGACATGAGCCGGCACGCGCAATCGACGCTGCGCCACCTGCGCGCCGAGACCAAGGCCCGGGGCATCCGCTATTTCGACCTCGGCAGCGGCGGCCAAGGCATCATTCATGTGGTCGGGCCGGAACAGGGCCTCAGCCTGCCCGGCGCGCTGATCGTCTGCGGCGACAGCCACACCTGCACCCACGGCGGCATGGGCGCGGTCGCCTTCGGCATCGGCTCGACCGAAGTGGTGCACGTGCTGGCGACGCAATGCCTGGTGCAGCAGCGGCCGAAGCCGATGCGCGTCAACTTCACCGGCAAGGCCAGGCCCGGCATCGTCGCCAAGGACATGATCCTGCATCTGATCGGCCGCATCGGCACCGCCGGCGGCGTCGGCTATGCGGTGGAATATGCCGGCGAGGCGGTGCGCGCGCTGGAGATCGAAGGCCGGCTCACGCTCTGCAACCTGTCCATCGAGCTCGGCGCCAAGATGGGTTTCGTCGCGCCCGACGAGAAGACCTATGCCTTTCTCAAGGACCGCCCCTTCGCGCCCAAGGGCGCGCTGTGGGACCAGGCCGTCGCCCATTGGCGCAGCCTGCCCTCGGACGCCGATGCCGTGTTCGCCCGCGAGGTCAGCATCGATATCGCGGATATTTCGCCGCAGATCACCTGGGGCACCAGCCCCGAGCATGTCGTCGCCATCGACGAGCGCATTCCCGACCCGGCCGCGGCCGGCGATCCCGCCAAACGCCGTGCCCTCGCCGCGGCGCTCGACTACATGGGCCTCGAGGCCGGCAAGCCGATCCAGGGCACCAAGGTGGACTGGGTCTTCATCGGCTCGTGCACCAACAGCCGGCTGTCCGACCTGCGCATGGCGGCCGCCGTCGCCCGCGGCCACAAGGTGGCGAGCCATGTCCGCGCCTGGATCGTGCCGGGATCGGAGATCGTCAAGCGCGACGCGGAGGCCGAGGGCCTCGACGTCATCTTCAAGGAGGCCGGCTTCGAATGGCGCGAGCCCGGCTGCTCCATGTGCCTGGCGGCGAACGGCGAGACGGTGCCGCGCGGGCAGCGCTCGGTTTCCACCTCCAACCGCAATTTCGTCGGCCGCCAGGGTCCCGGCGCGCGCACCCATCTGGCCAGCCCGGCCATGGCCGCCGCCGCCGCCGTGACCGGCGCCATCGCCGACTACCGCAAGCTCTGAGGCCCGTCATGGACAAGTTCACCACGCTCCGCGCCATCGCCGCGCCGCTGATGCGCGACAACGTCGACACCGACATCGTCATCCGCATCGAGCGGCTGATGGGCGGCGACACCAGACGCGAAGAACTCGGCCGCTACTGCTTCGAATCGCTGCGCTACCTGCCCGACGGTGCGGAAAACCCCGATTTCGTGCTGAACCAGGGACCCTATCGCCGGGCGCAGATCCTGCTCGCCGGCGACAATTTCGGCTGCGGCTCCTCGCGCGAGGGCGCCGTCTGGGCCCTCATGCTGATGGGCATCCGCTGCGTCATCGCGCCGAGCTTCGGCGACATCTTCCGCAACAACTGTTATCAGAACGGCCTGCTGCCGGTGGTCATGGACCGGGCCGAGATCGAGGCGATCGCCGCCGATGTCGGCAACAGCCCGGAGCAGAACCAGGTCTCGATCGACCTGCAGGCGCAGGAGGTGGTGGCGCCCGACGGCAAGCGGGTTCCCTTCCGCCTACCCGCCATGCGCCGCGAGGCCATGCTGGCCGGGCTGGACGAGATCGGCTCCACCCTCGGGCGCGAAGCCGAGATCGCCGCCTTCCAGGCGCGCGACCGCAAGGCGCGGCCCTGGATCCACCAGGCCTGAAGCCGGAAAGGCCGCCGCCTCGCGCCCATGCCGCATTGCACCCGCATGGCAGACATGACCGGGGGCGTGTCGCATTGTCAGCCATTGGTCTGACCTCTAGACTGCCCCCGGGGCAGCGGGAGGAAGCACGATGCAATTGGCGCAGGTCACGCTCGACGACAAATACAGCCTGGAAAGCGGCCGGGTTTATCTGACCGGCATCCAGGCCTTGGTGCGGCTGCCCATGATGCAGCGCCAGCGCGACAAGGCGGCCGGGCTGAACACCGGCGGCTTCATTTCGGGGTACCGCGGCTCGCCGTTGGGTGGCTACGACACGGCGCTGCACGGTGCGCGCGGCTTCCTGGAAAGC
>DATKQA010000198.1:0-2577 GCA_035523835.1 Candidatus Sulfotelmatobacter sp. | reverse complement strand
CGCGCGCCAGGCGCCAGATCAGCCGACCGGCGAAGGCCGGCAGCACGATCAGGGCCAGCGGTATATGCGAGAAGCCGAACGGCACCATCAGCACCGGCAATGTCCAGATTGCCAGCGCCAGACCGTGATCGGCGGCGCTGTTGTCGTCGCGTTGCCGAAGGAGCGCCACCACGAATGCAAAAACCACCATGTCGTAGTTGAGCATCCATGGCGAGAACAGGAACGTTGCCGTGACGAACAGTGCCAGCGACAGCACCGGATCGCGCCGGCGCCAGAAAGTCCAGACCACGGCTGCAAGCGCGCAACACGACGAAAGCCCCTGCACCGCCCACGCCCAACCGTCCGACAGGCCGACGAGCCGCGCGTTCACGAAGGCCGAGGACACGATGGGCCAGCCGTGGTCGCCGGCGGTCGTCAGCAACCAGTGCTGCTGCGGCGCCACTTTTTGCCAATACTGGACCCAGATGTCGGGCCCGAACCACAGCGAGGTGACAACGACAAGCACCGCAGCGCTCGCCACTGCGGCGGCGATGACGCGCCAGCGCCCGGTCATCACCAACAGCACCGGGAGGAGCAATCCGAATTGCGGCTTGCAGGTGAGTATGCCGAACAGGATCCCGGCAACGAGCGGGCGCCGGTCGAGATTAGCCAGACCGCCGATCAGCAGTGCCGCGGTAAGAAAGCCGTTCTGGCCGAAGAACACCGATACCGCGACGGCCGGCGCCACCGCCAGAAACGCCACGTGCCTGCGCTCCACGCCGCCCGCGATCGCGGCCCAGAGATAGACCGCGAGCCCGACAGTGCACCACAGCAGATAGGCCGGTAGATAGGGCAACAGGCCAAACGGCCAAATGAACAGCAGAATCTGCGGCGGATAGGACCAGAAAAGCGGAGGCAGGTCGGGATGGCCGCTGACTTGGCGGACTGCCTCGTTATAAGCGTTGAAGTCGAACCATGGCGCCGGTCCTCCGGCAAAGGCCGAACGGGCGCCCATCCAGGTGTTGATGAAATCGCGGCCGACCTGGAAGCCCGTCGGTTCGAAGATAATCCCGGAGAGCGACTGAGCTAAAGCCAGCTTGATGCCGGTCTCCACCTCGACCATAAGGAGGGCGGCCGCCACCAATGCGAACGCGAGGTATACTTTCTCCGCGGCCGGCGCCGGACCAGTGAGGGATTTCGTCATCGGGAAAACGGGGGAGAGAACCCGAGCCGTCCGATCGGCGGCCGCCCTCTGTGTTCGGCATGGGCGGCGCGACTTTTCTGCCGACGATCCACGGTGGCACCGCTTAATTTACGGCTTCGGCCACCGCCGGTCCCGAGGCTGACGAATTCGCTCGTTAGCCCGGGAAATGCGATAGGGTCCATCGTTGACATGCGAGCCGAACTGATTGTTCCGCCGCATCGTGGAGAGGCGGCTTTAAGATCGGCTTAAGACCTTGGCACCGCCGATATCGGGCGGCGGCAGAGCAAATGTAGGAAGCCGCCGGGATCGGCGACCGAATGAAGATCGAACGAAAGCGAACGAATGAACGTGCATACCCACGCAGCCGGTTTGCGAGTCTATCCGCACTACCTCGGCCGCGACCGCCAAGTGGAACTGCTTGCGGCCATAGACGCCGTTCTGGCCGAGGCGCCGCTCTATGTGGCGCGGATGCCCAAATCCGGACGGCCGATGTCGGTACGGATGTCGAATTGCGGACCACTCGGCTGGATTTCGGATGAGACCGGTTACCGCTACGAGCCAACCCATCCCGTAACCGGACGGCCATGGCCGCCCATCCCTGCGGCGCTGATCGCGCTGTGGGACGATCTAGCCCGCTATCCCTGCCCGCCCGAGGCGTGTCTGATCAATTTCTACGGGCCGGCGGCGAAGATGGGATTGCACCAGGATCGCGACGAGGAGGATTTCAATGCTCCGGTCGTCTCGATGTCTTTGGGCGATTGCTGCCTGTTCCGCATCGGCGGCCGCAAGCGCAGCGATCCCACAATGTCTTTCCGGCTGGCATCCGGCGATGCACTTGTACTGGGCGGCATCGAGCGGCTGGCATTCCATGGCGTCGATCGGATCTACCCCGGCACCTCGACATTGCTGCCGCATGGCGGGCGGATCAATCTGACGCTGCGCCGGGTGACGCGCTCCGGCGTCGCGGCTTCATCCTCGGCGGGCGACAGCGGAGGCTCTGCGAGATGACAATCGGCAACATTCGTACCACGACCGCCGGTGCCGCTTTGGCCGCCCTGTTGGCGGTTATGATGTTGGCAATCCCAGCCTGGAGCGCCGCTCCGACCGCGCCGATCTTTCCGCCCGGCTCGCATATCGGACTGGTTCCGCCCCCGGGAATGGTGGCGAGCAGCGCTTTTCCCGGATTCGTCGATCCAACAAAGAACGCCGGCATCGTCATCAGCTCGCTTCCCGGCAACGCCTATGCCGACATGGAGAAAACGCTCACCGCCGACGCGCTCAAACAGCGGGGAATCACATTGGAAAAGCGCGAGACGCTGCAGCTCAATATCGGCAAGGGCGATCTGGTTATCGGAACGCAACTTGGCCCCGACAAAATGCCCTATCGCAAGTGG
>DATKQA010000197.1:0-2545 GCA_035523835.1 Candidatus Sulfotelmatobacter sp. | reverse complement strand
CGATTGGCCGAACGTGGCGCTGGCCGCGCCCGAGCTGGACATCGGGTCGAGCCTGGCCAATATCGGCAACGCGCCCTTTCCGCTGCCCGCACCCTTGCGGCCGCCGGTGCGTTTGATACTCGCCTCGGCACTGCGCCGCTACTACCGGAATTATCGCCGCCAGCGGCCGCTCGACGACCGGGCGGTGCGCTACTACCAGGTATTCCGCTGCATGACCCAGCTCGCCTGGTCGGTGCCGACCGCCGCTTCGGGCAGCGCCGGCGGCGGCGCCTTCACCTCCGAGGCCGGCATCCGCAACCTCATCGCCAACATCAAAACGCTCAGCGGTGTCACGCTCCGGCTGCATGGCGCGGGCCTACAACAGGCCTGACAAGCAGCGCGTCCGCCCTCTATCATGGGCTGGCACACCCATGGAAAACAGCACCAGTGCGGTGCCAGCGGAGGCAGCATGCTCGTCGTCGACAAACCCCAGGACATGAAGAAGTACGTCGGCAAGGAAATCGGTGTCAGCGATTGGGTGGTTGTCGACCAACCGACCATCGACAAGTTCGCCGACGCCACGGGCGACCATCAATGGATTCACGTCGACGTCGAGCGCGCCCGCCGTGAGCTGCCGACCAAGGAGACCATCGCGCACGGCTATCTCACCCTCTCGCTCATTCCGCGCCTGTCGCAGACCATCTACAAGATCGCCCATCGCTCGCGCGGCGTGAACTATGGGCTGAACAAGGTGCGCTTCACCAACATGGTGCCGGCCGGCGCCCGGGTGCGGTTGCGCCAGACCATCAAGCAGGTCGACGACATGCCCGACGGCAGCTTCCGCATCACCTCGGAAAGCGTGGTCGAGATCGAAGGCCGCGACCGACCGGCCTGCGTCGCGGAGAACATCGGCATCGTGTACCCGTAGCGCGGCGTCGTGCAGCCATGGAACCGCAAGATCTCAGCGCGCTCGACCTGCTCGCCGCCTATCGGCAAAAGAAGCTCTCGCCGGTGGAAGCGACCGGCGCCGTGCTGGCCCATATCGGGCGCTGGGAGCCGAAGCTCAAGGCCACCTATAGGCTCGATCCCGAGGCAGCCCTGGCCGCGGCCAGGGCCTCGGAGGCGCGCTGGCAGCGTGGCGAGCCGATGGGCGCGTTGGACGGCGTACCCATCACCATCAAGGAGAATATCGCCACCAAGGGCGTGCCGGTGCCGCTCGGTACCGCGGCTACCGCGCTGACGCCGGCGACGGCGGATGCACCGCCGGCAGCGCGGGCGCGCGAGGCCGGCGCGGTCATCCTCGGCAAGACCACCATGCCCGACTACGGCATGCTGTCGTCCGGCCTGTCGAGCTTTCATCCGCTCACGCGCAATCCCTGGGACCTGAGCAAGAACCCCGGCGGATCCAGCGCCGGCGCCGGCGCCGGCACGGCGGCGGGCTACGGGCCGCTGCATATCGGCACCGACATCGGCGGCTCGGTGCGCCTGCCGGCGGGCTGGTGCGGCATCTTCGGCCTCAAGCCGAGCCTCGGGCGCATCCCGATCGATCCGCCCTATATCGGCCGCGTCGCCGGCCCGATGACGCGAACGGTCGCCGATTCCGCGCTGCTCATGGCGGTGCTTTCGGCGCCGGATGCGCGCGATCATATGAGCCTGCCGCCAGCGAGCATCGATTGGATGCGCCTCGACCGCGAGGTAAAGGGACTGAGGCTCGGCCTGCTGCTCGATGCCGGCTGCGGCCTGCCGGTCGAGCCGGAGGTGCGTTCGGCGGTCGAGACGGCGGCGCGTACCTTCGCCGAGGCCGGCGCGATGGTCGAACCCATGCCGCCGATCCTGACGCAGACCATGCTTGAAGGCGTGGACCGCTTCTGGCGCACGCGGGCGCTGGCCGATCTTACCCAGCTTTCGCCTGAGCAGCGGGCCAAGGTGCTGCCGTTCATCGCCAACTGGGGGCAATCCGCCGCCGGCTACGACGGGCTCCAGGTCTATCACAATTTCAGCCAGCTCATGGCCATGCGCGCGGCGGCGCATGCCGCCAGCCAGCCTTATGACTACCTGCTCTCGCCGACCGCGCCGATGCCGGCCTATGCCGCCGAGCTGCCATGCCCGACCAACGATTTCATGCGTCCGCTCGAGCATATCGGCTTCACCGTCGCCTTCAACATGTCGGAGCAGCCCGCCGCCTCGATCAATTGCGGCTATACGATGAGCGGCCTGCCGATCGGGCTGCAGATCGTCGGCAAGCGCTTCGATGATCTCGGCGTGCTGCAGGTGGCGCGTGCTTTCGAGAAGCTGCGCACCGGCCAGCGCGACTGGCCGAAACCGCACTAGGCGCCGGCGCCGCAGGCCATTTGTCTTTGAGGGGTGGAACGTGACGGAACGCAGCGGGATTTTCGCCGGTCTGAAAGTGCTCGATGCGGCAAGCTTCATTGCCGCGCCGGCGGCAGCCACCATCCTGTCGGATTTCGGCGCCGACGTGATCAAGATCGAGCCGCCCGGCAGCGGCGATCCCTATCGCCTGCTGATGGGCCAGCCCGGCCTGCCGGTCGGCGACGTCAATTATTTC
>DATKQA010000196.1:0-2344 GCA_035523835.1 Candidatus Sulfotelmatobacter sp. | reverse complement strand
CGGCAATGTCGGCTGGCTCGCCGGGGCCGGCGCCCTCGACTTCGCCGGCGGCACGGTCGTGCACATCAACGCCGGCATCGCCGGCCTTGTCGGTGCCCTGATCGTCGGCAAGCGCGTCGGCTACGGCAAGGACCTGATGGCTCCGCACTCGCTGACCATGACCATGATCGGCGCCTCGCTACTGTGGGTTGGCTGGTTCGGCTTCAACGCCGGATCGAACCTGGAGGCCAACGGCACCACCGCGCTGGCCTTCGTCAACACCATGGTCGCCACCGCAGGTGCCGCGCTCTCCTGGCTGCTCTGTGAATGGATGGCCAAGGGCAAGCCCTCGCTGCTCGGCATCTGCTCCGGCGCGGTCGCGGGCCTCGTCGCCGTCACGCCGGCCTCCGGCTTCGCCGGCCCGGTCGGCGCCCTGGTGCTCGGCCTCGTGGTCTCGCCGATCTGCCTGTTCTTCGTCTCGACCGTGAAGAACGCGCTCGGTTACGACGACGCGCTCGACGTATTCGGCGTGCACTGCATCGGCGGTATCGTCGGCGCTCTCGGCACCGGCATCCTGGTCAATCCCGCGCTCGGTGGCGTCGGCATCACCGACTACACCAACATCACGGGCAACAATGCCGGCACTTACGATCTGGTCACGCAGATGATTGCGCAGGGCAAGGCCGTGTTGGCGACGCTGATCTGGTCCGGCGTCGGCTCAGCCATCCTCTACAAGATCGTCGATCTCACCGTCGGCCTGCGTCCGTCGGTCGATGAGGAGCGCGAAGGGCTCGACATCACCGATCACGGCGAGCGCGCCTACAACATGTGATTCCTCCCGGGGCGCGGACTTTCCGGCCCGCGCCCACAACTTCGGTTTGGGCACATACCCGGCAATGCCCCGACCGTTGAGGGGCTCCAGCGAAAGTTGGAGCCCCTTCTTTTTTGAAAAAACAGATTGCAAATGCCGCGCTGCGGCGTCGAAATAGGAAAAATAATCTCAGGGAGGAGAAGCCATGAAGATCGAAGGCGGATGCTATTGCGGCGCAATTCGTTATGCCGCTGAAGGCGATGCGATGATGAAGGCGCAGTGCCATTGCCGCGAATGCCAGTATATCAGCGGCGGCGCGCCCAACATGTTCGTGGCCATGCCGGCCGACGGCTTCAGCTACACCAAGGGAAGTCCCAAGCAATTCACCCGCAAGGACCTGGAACGCGCGGTCACGCGCGAGTTCTGTGCCGAATGCGGCACGCACATGGTGACCAAGGTGCCCGGTCTGCCCATGACCGTCCTCAAGGTCGGCACCTTCGATGATCCGAGCCTCGGCCAGCCGCAGATGGCGATCTACACCGTCGACAAGCAGGTGTTCCACCACGTCCCGGAGGGCATGCCGGCCTTCGAACGGTTGCCGCAGCGGTAGCGGAACCCACAGAGGCTCTTGCGGCGACATCCGCGGCTGACGTCGCCGCACAGAAACACCATTTTTGAGGCTGCCAGCGGTACGAAAATCGCAGCTGGTACCGATGGTTAATCGCGTCTTAACCTCGCCTTATCTATGGTGATCTGATCCGCCTGCCGGCCGGTCCTGTCGATCGACGGTCTTTTGAGTATTGGCGCCTACAGTATGGCTATGACCGCTTCATCCCGCGCGCCCCAGGGCGCAGGACCTCAGCAGAATTCCCAGGACACGGAACGCTCGCCGTTTGCCCGCACGGCCGAGTTGCTGGCGCCCTATCAGCCGGGTAAGCCGCTGATCACGCTGTCATTGGGCGAGCCGCAGCACCCCGTGCCGGATTTCGTCGGGCCGGTGCTGGCCCAGCATATCGCCGAATTCGGCCGCTATCCGCTCGCCAAGGGCATCGAGCCGTTCCGCAAGGCGGCCGCCGGCTGGCTCTCCAGGCGCTTCGACCTGCCCCGCGCCATCGACCCCGAAAGCGAGGTCCTGGTGCTCAACGGCAGTCGCGAAGGGCTGTTTTTCGCGGCGATCACTGCCATGCGCTATGTCGGCGAACGCCGCGGGCGTCCCGCGATCCTGATGCCGAATCCGTTCTATCCGGTCTACGGCGCCGGCAGCCGCGCCGCCGGCTGCGAGCTGGTCTATCTGCCGACCACGCTCGCCAACGGCTTCCTGCCGGATCTCGATGCGATCGATGAAGCGACGCTGGCGCGCACCGTGGCGTTCTACATCGCCTCACCTGCCAATCCGCAAGGCGCGGTCGCCTCGCCCGATTACTTCAGGAAGCTGAAGCAGCTCGCCGACCGCTTCGGTTTCGTGATCCTGAGCGACGAGTGCTATTCGGAAATCTACACGCGCGAGGCGCCCGGCAGCGCGCTCGAACATACGGGCAATGACTTCACGCGCGT
>DATKQA010000195.1:0-2165 GCA_035523835.1 Candidatus Sulfotelmatobacter sp. | reverse complement strand
CATGTCGGTCCAGGAGAACGTGTCCGGCTCGGATTTCAGCAGCCAATAGTTCATCGCGGCACCCCCGTTTCGCCCGCCATTAAAGCATGCCCGTCCGGCTCACGCCTCGTTGATGAAAGGCCGCGCCAGCAGTTGCGCGATGGCGTCGTCGATCCCGGCGCCGCCGTGCAGAATGGCGGCGACCGCGGCCGAGATCGGCATTTCCACGCCGAGACGCGCCGCGAGCTGCACCACCGCCGGCGCGGTATCGACGCCTTCCGCCACCGAGCGCCGGCCGGCCTGGATCGCCGCCAGGCTGCGGCCTTCGCCGAGCGCGACGCCGAGGGAATAGTTGCGCGAGGTGGCGCCGGTGCAGGTCAGGACCAGGTCGCCGAGGCCGGAAAGGCCCATCAGGGTTTCCGGCAGCGCGCCCTTGGCCCGGCCGAGGCGCAGCATCTCCGCCAAGCCGCGGGTGATCAGGGCGGCGCGCGCATTGTCGCCGAGACGGCGCCCCGCGACGATGCCGCAGGCGATGGCAAGCACGTTCTTGACCGCGCCGCCGATCTCGGCGCCGATGACGTCAGCGGAGAGATAGGGCCGGAAGGTCGGCCGGCCGAGCCGCTGCACCAGGCCGCGGCCAAGCTCTGCATCGGCACAGGCAAGGGTGATCGCCGTCGGCAGGCCGCGCGCCACCTCGGCGGCGAAGGTCGGGCCCGAGAGCAGCGCCAGCGGCCGGTCGGGCAGTATCTCGGCCACCACCTCGCTCATCAGGAGACCGGTCTGCTGCTCGATGCCCTTGGCGCAGATGACGACCGGCGTCGCCGCCGGCAGCGTCGGCGCCAACGCGGCGGCGACGGTGCGCAGGTACTGCGCCGGGGCGACCAGCAGGACGACATCGCATGCCGCCACTGCCGCCATGTCGTCGACCGCGCGAATGGCCGGATCGAGATCGACGCCGGGCAGGAAGGCAGGATTGCGGTGGTCATGGTTGATGGCGGCAACCACGTCGGCCTCGTGCGCCCACAGCATCGTCGCGCCTGCCGCCGCGGCGATCGTCGCCAGCGCCGTGCCCCAGGCGCCACCGCCGACGATGCCGACCCTGTCCATGCCGCCGGCACCCATGGCGCGTCAGGCCTTCACGCCGGCGAAGGCGGCCGGCGGCGCCGCCGGATCGAGCGGCCAGCGCGCCCGCGCCGCCACCTCGAGCCCGTCGGTCAGGCCGAGCCGCAGGCGCTCGATGCCCGCCCAGGCGATCATGGCGCCGTTGTCGGTGCACAGGCGGGGCGGCGGGACCATCAAGGCGAAACCCCGGGCCGCCGCCGCCGTTCCGAGCCGCGCGCGCAGGGCGGCGTTGGCGGCGACGCCGCCGGCCAGGACGAAGTGCCGCGCCCCCGGGTGCCGCGCGCGGAAGACGGCCATGGCATTGCCGGCCCTATCGGCCAGCACGTCCGCCACCGCGGCCTGGAAGCTCGCCGCCAGGTCGGCCCGGTCCTGCGGCGTCAGCGGCCCGATCCCGGCGGCGGCATGGCGCACCGCCGTCTTCAGGCCGGAGAAGGAGAAATCCGCCCCCGGCCGGCCGAGCATGGGCCGCGGCAGGGTAAAGCGGCCGGGATCGCCCGCGCGCGCCGCCTGCTCCACCGCCGGCCCGCCGGGATAGCCGAGGCCGATCAGCTTCGCCACCTTGTCGAAGGCTTCGCCGACCGCATCGTCGATGGTGGTGCCGAGGCGGCGATAGCGGCCGACGCCTTGCACCGCGAGCAACTGGCAATGGCCGCCGGAAACCAGCAGCAGCAGGTAGGGGAACTGCACGTCCGGCGCCACCAGGCGCACCGAGAGCGCGTGCCCCTCCAAGTGGTTGACCGCGATGAGCGGCCGCCCGGCGACCGATGCGAGCGCCTTGGCGGTCAGCAGGCCGACGATGACGCCGCCGATCAGCCCCGGCCCGGCCGTGGCGGCGACGCCATCGAGTTGCCCGAAGCCGAGGCCGGCCGCGCGCATGGTCTCGCCGATCAGGCCGTCGAGATGCTCGATATGGGCGCGGGCGGCGATCTCCGGCACCACGCCCTGGTAGGGGCGGTGCTCGTCGAGCTGCGACAGCAGGCGCTCGGCCAGCAGCGTGCGCCGGTCGTCGACCAGCGCGCAGGCGGTCTCGTCGCAGCTCGTCTCGATGCCCAGCACGATCATCG
>DATKQA010000194.1:0-2829 GCA_035523835.1 Candidatus Sulfotelmatobacter sp. | reverse complement strand
GCCGCAGGGCTGCCTCTATATTGCCACCGCCGAGGCCGGCGACGCCGAGATGGTCGCGCGCATCCGCGCCCATCGCGCCCGCCGCGGCGCGCGCTGGCGCACCGTCGAAGCGCCGCTCGATATCGCCGGCGCCTTGGCGCGAAGCGAACCAGCCGACGGCGCCATCCTGGTCGATTGCCTGACGCTCTGGCTCGCCAACCTGATGGCCGCCGGACGGCAGCCGGCGGCCGAGGCGGAGCGGTTGGCCGCGGCGCTGCGCGCCGCCGCCCTGCCGGTCGTGCTGGTGGCGAACGAGGTCGGGCTCGGCATCGTGCCCGACAACGCGCTGGGGCGCGCCTTCCGCGACCATGCCGGTCGGCTCAACCAGGCGATTGCGGCGATGGCCGATGCGGTGGTGCTGATGGTGGCCGGCCTGCCCCTGGCGGTGAAGCCGGCGGCCGCTGCGACGGTTGCAACGCCATGAGGCGGAAGATCGTCGCCTCGGTCGTCACCGGTTTTCTCGGCGCCGGCAAGACCACCTTGATCCGCCATCTGCTGGCGCAGGCGGGCGGGCGCCGCCTCGCGCTCATCGTCAACGAGTTCGGCGATGTCGGCATCGACGGCGACCTGCTCGCCGGCTGCGGCGATGGCGCCTGCGCGGCCGGCGACATCATCGAGCTGGCCAACGGCTGCATCTGCTGCACCGTCGCCGACGACTTCCTGCCGACCATGCAGGCGCTCATCGAACGGCCCGATCCGCCCGAGCATATCGTCATCGAGACCTCGGGCCTCGCCCTGCCGAAGCCCCTGGTGCAGGCCTTCAACTGGCCGGAAATCCGCACCCGCGTCACGGTCGACGGCGTCATCACCGTGGTCGATGCCGCGGCGGTGGCGGACGGGCGCTTCGCCGCCGATCCCGCGGCGCTCGCCGCCCAGCGCGCCGCCGACCAGAGCCTCGACCATGACGAGCCGCTCGAGGAACTGTTCACCGACCAGCTCGCCTGCGCCGACATGGTGGTCCTGAACAAGGCCGACCTGCTCGACGCGCCGACGCGGGAAGCGGTGCGGCAAGCGATCGAAGGGCAGCTCCGCACCGGGGTGAAGCTGCTGGCGGCCGAGCACGGCCGACTGGATATCGACGTGCTGCTCGGGCTCGGCGCCGGGGCCGAGGCCGACCTGGCGAACCGGCCGTCGCACCACGACGGCGAGCGCACGCACGACCACGACGATTTCGCCAGCTTCTCGGTGGCGCTGGCCGAGATCGCCTCGCCCGAGGCGCTGCTGGCCAGGCTCAAGCCGCTGATCGCGCGCCACGACATCTTGCGGGTGAAGGGCTTCCTCGCCGTCGCCGGCAAGTCCATGCGCCTGGTGCTGCAGGGCGTCGGCAGCCGGCTGCAACACTATTACGACCGCGACTGGCAGGCAGAGGAGGCGCGCCGGGGCGTTCTGGTGGTGATCGGTCAGCGCGGCCTCGACGAAGCGGCGATCCGCGCCGCGCTCACGGCCTGACGCGATGCACCTGCTCGCGGCCGCGCCCGGAACCATCGCCGACGGCAGCGCCGCCGTCGATCTCGGCCAATCGCAGGGCGACATCGTCATGCTCTCGGCGGCGGATTCCGAACTGGCCGCCTTCGCCGCCGCGCGCGCCGCGCTCGGCGACGGCTTCCCCTCGCTTCGCCTGGCCAATCTGCGCCGGCTCGGCCACAACCTGTCGGTCGATCTCTATGTCGAGCGCACGCTCGCCGGGGCGAAGCTCGTGCTGGTGCGCCTGCTCGGCGGCCTCGGCTACTGGCCCTATGGCATCGAGCGCATCGCCGCCGCCTGCCGGGCCGAAGGGATCAAGTTCGCCATCCTGCCGGGCGACGACCAGCCCGACCCGACCTTGGCCGAAATCGGCACCCTGCCGGCCGCGGCGACGCACCGCCTCTGGCAATATTGCGTCCACGGCGGCGCCGACAATCTGCGCAACGCGCTCTGCTACGCGGCGAGCCTGATCGGCGGCGCGGCGGCTTGGGCCGAACCGGCGCCGCTGCTGCGCGCCGGTCTCTATTGGCCGGGGCGGGATCGTCCAGGCGTCGCCGACCTCCGGCGGGAATGGCGCGCGGGCGCCGCCGTTGCCGCCGTCGTCTTCTATCGCGCGCTGCTGCAGGCCGGCGATCTGCAGCCGATCGACGCGCTGATCGCCGCGCTCCGCGCCCGCGGCCTCAATCCCCTGCCGGTCTATGTCGCCAGCCTGAAGGACCCGTTCTCCGCCGGGCTGGTGGCCGCCGCCTTTGCCGAGGCCGCGCCGGCCGTCGTGCTCAACACGGTCGGCTTTGCCGTGGCGGGCTTCGCCGGCGATCGCCATGCTTCGCCGTTCGCTGCCGCCGACTGCCCGGTGCTGCAGGTGGTGTTGTCCGGCGGCACGCTCGCTGCCTGGCAGGAATCCCGGCGCGGCCTGTCGGCCAGCGATCTCGCCATGAACGTCGCCCTGCCGGAGGTGGACGGGCGTGTGCTGAGCCGCGCCATTTCGTTCAAGGCCGAGGCGCGCTTCGATGCGGCGACCGAGTGCCCGATCGTCACCCATGCGGTGCTCGCCGACCGCGTCGACTTCGTGGCCGACCTGGCATCGCACTGGGTCCGCCTGCGCCGGACGCCGGCCGCCTCGCGCCGGATCGCGCTCATCCTCGCCAACTATCCCAACCGCGACGGCCGCATCGGCAACGGCGTCGGCCTGGACACGCCGGCCGGCACCGTCGTGCTGCTGCAGGCGCTCCGCGATGCCGGCTATGCGCTCGGCAAGAGTCCCGCCGACGGTGCCGCCCTGATGGCGCAACTCCTGGCCGGTCCGACCAACGCCCTGGGCGCGCG
>DATKQA010000193.1:0-4776 GCA_035523835.1 Candidatus Sulfotelmatobacter sp. | reverse complement strand
AACTGGCGCTCCGCTTCGCCGTCAATCGCCTGACGCTCCGCCAGGCCATCGCCGCGCTGGCCGAGCGCGGCCTGGTGCGCGTCGAGCAGGGCCGCGGCACCTTCGTGCAGGAGCAGGTGATCGACTACCGCATCGGCCGCCGTACGCGTTTCAGCGAGAACATCTCGCGCCAGCGGCGCGAGCCCGCCGGCCGCCTCTTGCGCATGGTCGACCTGCCGGCGTCGGCGCCGGTGGCCCGCGAACTTGCCATGCGGGTTGGCGCTTCGGTGCTGCTGATCGAGACCGTGGGCATGGTCGACGGCCGGCCGGTCAGCGTCGGCAGTCATTTCTTCTCCAGCGCGCGGGTGCCCGGCATGAAGGAGGCCTATCAGGCCGAGGGTTCGATCACCCGGGCATTGCAGCGGATCGGGGTCGCCGACTATGTCCGGCGCAGCACCCGCATCACCACGCGGCCGGCGGAGAGCGAGGAGGCACGGCTGCTCCACCTGCCGAAGAACCGTCCGGTGCTGGTGTCCGAAAGCGTCAATATCGATGCGGCCGGCAAGCCGCTCGAATATGGCCTCGCCCGCTTCGCGGGTGATCGCGTCCAGCTCGTGGTGGAAAGCTGAGCGCTTTGCCGCTCAGTCCGGCACCTGCAGGCGATAGCCGACGCCGGTCTCGGTCAAGAGATAGCGCGGCCGCGCCGGCTCTTCCTCGAGCTTGTGGCGCAGCGTGCGCATATAGACGCGCAGGTACTGCACGTCGTCGGCATTGGCCGGGCCCCAGATCGCGCGCAGCATGAACTGGTGCGTCAGCACCTTGCCGGCGTGCTTGACCAGGAGCTGCAGCAGATCGAATTCCCGGGCCGACAGCTTGACCTCCTGGCCCTTCAGGGTGACCAGCCGGCGCGCCAGGTCGACGGTGAGATCGCCGGAGCGGAAGATCGGCACCTCGCCCTCCTGCTGCATGCGGTGGCGGAGCGCGGTGCGCACGCGCGCCAGCAGCTCGTCCATGCCGAAGGGCTTGGTGACATAGTCGTCGGCGCCGAGATCGAGCGCGCCGACCTTGCCCTTCTCATCGCCACGCACCGACAGGATGACCACGGGCACCAGCGAGTTCTCGCGGATGCGCCGCAGCACCTCGCTGCCGTCCATGTCCGGCAGGCCGAGATCGAGGATCACCAGGTCGGGCTTCCCCGCCGCTACCGCCCGCAGCGCGGCGGTGCCGGTCCCGGCGTCGAAAGTCTCATAGCCCTGGGCGCCGAGGCCGGTCTTCAGGAAGCGGCGGATGGCGGCCTCGTCGTCGACCACCAGGATGCGCGTCGGCTTGCTCATCGGACCTCGTCCTGCATCCGCTCGGGCACCGCCGCCGCCTGGATCGGCAGGGTGATGGTGAAGCGCGCGCCGGGCCGGTCGCTCCGGTTGGCGGCGACTACTCGACCGCCGATGCCTTCGATGAAGCCGCGGCAGATGGAGAGGCCGAGCCCGGTGCCGACCGGCCGTCCGTCGCCCTCGTGGGCGCGGTGGAACTTGTCGAAGATGCGCTCGAGCTGGTCGGCGGGAACGCCCTTGCCCTCGTCTTCCACCTCGACGATGACGCTGTCGGCGGCGCGGGCGGCACGAATGCGGACCAGCGAGCCGGCCGGGGCATATTTCGCCGCATTGTCCAGGAGATTGAACAGCGCCTGTTCGAACAGCGCGGCGTCGATCAGCACCATCGGCAGATCGGCGGCGATATCCAGCGCGATGCGGTGGCGGGCGAGCACGCGGGTCGCCCGCCGGAGCGCCGTCTCGATGATTTCGGCGAGGTCGGCCATCTCGCGCTTGAAGTCGAGCGTGCCGGCCTCGAGGCGGGTGATGTCGAGGAGGTTGCCGACGAAGCGGTTGAGCCGTTCCGCCTCGTCCTGGATCGTCGCCAGGAGCTCCTCGCGCGCTGCCGCGTCATAGGCGCCGTCCGGACGGCGGAGCGCGGTGACCGAGCCGATGATGGAGGCAAGCGGCGTGCGCAGGTCGTGCGAGATCGACGACAGAAGCGTCGAGCGGAGCCGCTCGGTCTCGGCCTGCACCCGGGCGGCGTCGACGTCCTCGGCCAGGCGGATACGCTCGATGGCGATGCCGGCCTGGTCGGCCAGGGCGTCGAGCAGCCGGCGTTCGTCCGGCGTCAGGAGCGGCCCCGGCCGGTCGCGGTCGATGCCGAGCACGCCGATGGTGCCGCGTTCCGTGCGCATCGGCAGGAACAGGCGCTTGGCACCGGGCAAGGTGTCGGCGCCGCGCCCGGCCGGGCGGTTCTGGCTCCAGCTCCATTTCGCCGCGGCGATGTCGGCCGCATCCAGCTCGTCTTCCGGCGGATAGCCGGCCCGGACCGAGAGGTCGCCCTCCTTCGGCAGCAGCACCACGACGCGCAGCTTCAACATGACGGCGATCTGGTGGCAGAAGGCCCAGAGCAGGTCGTCGAGGTCGCCGATCGCCGCCACCTTGCGGCTGAAAGCATAGAGTTCGGCCGTCGCCTTGGCGCGGTTCCGCGCCGTGACCACCTGGGCGCGCACCCGGGCGGTGAGGTTGCTGGTCAGCACGGCGACGATGCCGAAGAACAGCAGCGCCACCACATTGGCCGGGTCGGCGATGGTGAAACTGTAGAGCGGCGGCAGGAAGAAGAAGTTGTAGGCGGCGACGCAGAGCAACGCCGCGAAGACCGAAGGCCAGAGACCGAAGGCGACGGCGGCGAACATCACCGCCGGCAGGAAGACCATGGCAATGTCGGGCAGTTCGACGACATGGTCGATGCCGAGCGCGAGCAGCAGCGCGGTTGCCACCGTGGCGGCGCTGACCAGATAGGGCAGGGGGCGGAAGGCCTCCGGCGCGGTGCGCGTCTGCACGGTCTTGGCCGGAATCGGTTCGCCGTCGCTGGCCACGATGCGCAGCGCGATATTGCCGGCGTTGCGCATCAGCTCGTAAGCGATCGAGCCGTAGATGCGGTCGTGCCACCAGGAGCGGCGGGACTGGCCGAGGACGATCTGGGTGACGTTGTTGGCCCTGGCATAGGCGAGCACGTCGTCGGCGATGCGGCTGCCGGGAACGGTGATCGATTCAGCGCCGAGCCGTTCGGCCAGGCGGAGCGTATCGGCGATGCGGTCGCGCTCCACCTCGCTCAGCCGGTGATGCCGCGGCGTTTCCACGTAGAGCGCGGTCCAGCGGGCCTTCAACTGGTCCGCCATGCGCCGCGTCTGGCGCACCAGCGGTGCCGACATCGGGCTTTCGCTGACGCAGACCAGGAGGCGCTCGCCGGCCGCCCAGGGGCCGCTGATGGCATGCGCCTGCATGTAGGTGAGCATCTGCTGGTCGACGCGCTGGGCGGTGCGCTGCAGCGCCAGCTCGCGCAGAGCGGCGAGATTGCCCGGCTGGAAATAATGCCGCAGCGCCCGTTGCGCCTGGTCGCGCACATAGACCTTGCCCTCGTGCAGGCGCTTGATCAGGTCGGCCGGCGTCAGATCGACCAGCTCGATCTCGTCGGCGCGGTCGATGATGCTGTCGGGCAGGGTTTCGCGCACGCGAATGCGGGTGATCTGCGCCACCACGTCGTTCAGGCTTTCGAGATGCTGGATGTTGAGCGTGGTATAGACATCGATTCCGGCGGCGAGCAGTTCCTCCACGTCCAGGTAGCGCTTCGGGTGCCGGCTGCCGGGCGCGTTGCTGTGCGCCAGCTCGTCGACCAGCACCAGGTGCGGCCGGCGCGCCAGCACGGCGTCGAGATCCATTTCCTCCAGCATCCGGTCGCGATAGTCGACATGCCGCCGCGGCACCACCTCGAAGCCGCGGACCAGCGCCTCGGTTTCGGCCCGGCGATGGGTTTCGACCATGCCGATGACCACGTCGACGCCGTCGCGCCGCCGCGCGGCGGCCGCCTGCAGCATCTCGTAGGTCTTGCCGACGCCGGGCGCGGCGCCGAGAAAGATCTTGAGCTTGCCGCGATGCTCCGCCTCCGCCGCCGCGAGCAGCGCCTCGGGCGATGGTCGTTGGGTCCGATCCGGCTGGTCGGAAAGGCTCATCGGAATCCGCAAGAAAGCCGCCGGCACCCGGGCAGGCGCCGGCGAAGTATAGCCCGAAGCCGGGCGCCGTGCTGGCGCCCCCTGGGCGGGAGGCGGGCTTCGGGGAAGGTCACCTATTTGGCGGCAAGCCGGTCCAGCGCCAGGTTGAGCTCGAGCACGTTGACGCGCGGCTCGCCGAGGAAACCGAGCTCGCGGCCGTGGACGTGTCGGTCGACCAGTTCCGCGACCGCGCTCTCGCTCAGATGCCGTGCCTTGGCCACGCGCGGCACCTGGAAGAGGGCCGCGGCGGGCGTGATGTCGGGGTCGAGGCCGCTCGCCGAACTGGTCACCAGATCGACCGGCACCGGCGCGCTCGCGTTCTCCGCCTTGAGTGTCGCCACATCACCCTTGACCCGGTCGACCAGCACCTTGCTGGTCGGGCCGAGGTTCGAGCCCATGGAATTGCTGGCGTCATAGGGCGTGGCGATGGTCTTGCTCGGGTCCTTCGGGTCGGGCGCGGTGATCGCCGACGGCCGGCCGTGGAAATACCGGTCGGCGGTGAAGCTCTGGCCGATCAGGGCCGAGCCGATCACCTTGCCGTCCTTCTCGATCAGGCTGCCGTGCGCCTGGTAGGGAAATACCGTTTCGGCAATGCCGGTCATGGCCAGGGGATAGGCGACGCCGGTGAGGAGCGTGAAGGCCAGCGTCAGGACGATGGCGGGGCGAAGCGAGCTGAACATGGATGGTTTCCTCAGACCAGGCCGATCGCCGTG
>DATKQA010000192.1:0-5075 GCA_035523835.1 Candidatus Sulfotelmatobacter sp. | reverse complement strand
CGTGCCGCCGCTTGCACACGCAAGGAATGCGCGGAGAAGCGGTGCCGAGCGGCCGGTGCGCTTTCTGCGTCATCCCGAGCCGATCGAGGCGGTGGCGCCGGTGCCGGACGATCCGCCGGTGCAATTCCGCTGGCGCCGGCTGAGCCGCCGGGTGGTGCGGGCGGAAGGGCCGGAGCGCATCGCGCCGGAATGGTGGCGCGCCGACCATGCCGCGCGCAGCCGCGACTATTACCGGCTGGAGGACGAGACCGGCCGCCGCTTCTGGGTCTATCGCGACGGGCCCTATCGCGCCGACCGGCCGGCGCGCTGGTACCTGCACGGCCTGTTCGCGTGAGGTGAACCATGTACGCGGAACTCCAGGTCACCAGCAATTTCAGCTTCCTGCGCGGCGCCTCGCATCCGCACGAACTGGTGCTTGCCGCGGCGGCGCTCGGCCACGAGGCCATCGCCGTCACCGACCGCAACACGCTCGCCGGCGTGGTGCGGGCGCATGTGGCGGCGAAAGAGGTCGGCATCCGCCTGGTGGTCGGCGCCCGGCTCGATTTCACCGACGCGCCGAGCCTGCTCTGCCTGCCGACCGACCGCGCCGCCTATGGCCGGCTGGCGCAGCTTCTCACCCTCGGCAAGCGGCGCACGGTGAAGGGGCAATGCCGGCTCGCATTGCAAGACTTCTGCGAGTGGGGCGAGGGGCAGATGGTGGTGGCGCTGGCGCCGGAGACCGTCGATGCCGGTTTCGCCGCGCACCTCGACCGCCTGCGCCGCCGCTTCGGCCCGGCGCTGTCGCTGGCGGCGCAGCATCTCTACCGCGGCGACGATGCGGCGCGGCTCGCCACCCTCGGCGCGCTCGCCGACGCCAGGCGCGTTCCGCTCGTCGCCAGCAACGACGTGCTCTATCACGGCCCCGAGCGCCGCCCGCTGCAGGACGTGCTGACCTGCATCCGCGAAGGCTGCACCATCCACGAAGCCGGCACGCGGCTCCTCGCCAATGCCGAGCGGCACCTGAAATCGCCGGCCGAGATGGCGCGCCTGTTCCGCCGCCGGCCCGACGCCATCGCCCGTGGCCGGGAGATCGCCGCAGCCTGCCGCTTCAGCCTGGACGAGCTCGCCTATGAATATCCGGCCGAGCCGGTGCCGGAAGGATCGACGCCGCAGGCCGAGCTGGAGCGGCTGACCTGGCTCGGCGCCGCCGCGCGCTATCCCGCCGGCATTCCCGAAGGCGTCCGCGCCACGCTCGGCAAGGAGCTGGCGCTGATCGCCGAGCTCCGCTTCGCGCCCTATTTCCTCACCGTGCACGACATCGTGCGCTTCGCCCGCAGCCAGGACATTCTCTGCCAGGGGCGCGGCTCGGCGGCCAATTCCGCCGTCTGCTACTGCCTCGGCATCACCGCGGTCGACCCGACCAAGGTGTCGCTGCTGTTCGAGCGCTTCGTCTCCACCGCGCGCAACGAGCCGCCGGATATCGACGTCGATTTCGAGCATGAGCGGCGCGAAGAGGTGATGCAGTACATCTACCGCAAATATGGCCGCGAGCGCGCCGGCCTCACCGCCACGGTGATCTCCTATCGTCCGCGCAGCGCCATCCGCGAGGTCGGCAAGGCGCTCGGCCTGTCGCTCGACACGGTGGCCGTCTTGTCCAAGGCCGTCTCGGGCTGGAGCTACGGCGAAATCGAGCCGGCGCATATCGGCGAGGTCGGCCTCGACCCGCACGACCGCACGCTCCGCATGGCGATCGCGCTGGCCGGCGAGCTGATCGGCTTTCCGCGCCACCTGTCGCAGCATGTCGGCGGCTTCGTCATCACCCGCGGGCCGCTCTGCGAAAGCGTGCCGATCGAGAACGCGGCGATGGCGGAGCGCACCGTCATCGAATGGGACAAGGACGACCTCGACGCGCTCGGCATGTTGAAGATCGATGTGCTGGCGCTCGGCATGCTCACCTGCCTGCGCAAGGCCTTCGCCCTGATGGCGCGCCAGCACGGCGAGACATACGATCTCGCCAGCCTGCCGAAGGAGGATGCGCAGGTCTATGCCATGCTGTCGCGGGCCGACAGCATCGGCGTGTTCCAGGTCGAGAGCCGGGCGCAGATGAGCATGCTGCCGCGGCTCAAGCCGCAGGAATTCTATGATCTGGTGATCGAGGTGGCGATCGTGCGGCCGGGGCCGATCCAGGGCGGCATGGTGCATCCCTACCTGCGCCGGCGCGAGAGGCTGGAGCTCGTGCATTACCCCAAGGAGGAGCTCCGCCCGGTGCTGCAGAAGACGCTCGGCGTGCCGCTGTTCCAGGAACAGGTCATGCACCTCGCCATCGTCGCCGCCGGCTTCACCCCGGCCGAGGCCGACGGCTTGCGCCGCGCCATGGCCACCTTCCGCCGCAACGGCACCATCGGCGCCTATCACGACAAGTTCATCGGCGGCATGCTGCGGAACGGCTACGAACGGGACTTCGCCGAACGCTGCTTCAACCAGATGAAGGGCTTTGCCGACTACGGCTTCCCCGAAAGCCATGCGGCGAGCTTCGCTCTCCTGGTCTATGCCTCGGCCTGGATCAAGTGCCATCGCCCGGCGGTCTTCGCCTGCGCGCTCCTGAACAGCCAGCCCATGGGCTTCTATGCTCCGGCGCAGATCGTGCGCGATGCGCGCGAGCACGGCGTCGAGGTGCGGCCGGCCGACGTGAACGCGAGCGGCTGGGACTGCACGCTGGAGCCGCTCGCCGGCCGCGGTCCGGCGCTCCGCCTCGGCCTGCGCTCGGTCAAGGGCTTCGGCGCGGAGGATGCCGAGGCGCTGGTGGAAAACCGCGGCGCCGGCTATCGCACCGTGCGCGATCTCTGGCGGCGGAGCGGCCTCAAGCGCCGCGCCCTGCAGGCGCTGGCCGCCGCCGATGCCTTCGCCTCGCTCGGCCTCGATCGCCGCACCGCGCAATGGCAGGTGCGCGGCCTGCATGACACGGTCCTGCCGCTCTTCCTGCATGCCGAGGCGGGGCTGCCGCAGGGCGGCAACGCGCCGCCGCCCGACATCGCCCACGAGCCGGCGGTGCTGCTGCCGGCCATGCCGCTCGGCGAGCAGGTGGTGGAGGACTACGCCACGCTCGGCCTGTCGTTGAAGAGCCATCCGGCCAGGCTCCTGCGCCCGCGCCTCGCCGCGCGCGGCATCATGCCGAACCTCCGCCTGGCACAGGGCAAGGACGGCGAGCGGGTCACGGTCGGCGGGCTGGTGTTGGTACGCCAGCGGCCGGGCACGGCGAGCGGGGTGATTTTCCTCACCCTGGAGGACGAGACCGGCATCGCCAATATCGTCGTCTGGAATCACGTCTATAAGAACTTCCGCCGCGTCCTGCTCGGCAGCCGGCTGCTGGCCGTGCAAGGCAAGCTGCAGAAGGTCGGCAAGGAAGAGAACGTGGTGGTGCATGTCGTCGCCGAGCGCCTGATCGGCCTGAACGACGAACTGCAACTGCTCGGCGGCATCGAAAGCGATTTCGACGGCGCGATGGCGCCGGCCGATCAGGTGCGCAAGCCCGGCCACGATCCGCGCGATGCGATCGCCGCCGGCCGCGATCCGCGCTCGGTGATGCCGGAAGGCCGCAACTTCCGTTGACGCGGCCCCGTCTCAATCCCTCAGGCGGAAAGGTCGAGCTTGCGGCCGTCCTTCTGCGTCTGCGCCTGCGGATTGCCCTGGCGCCGCTCGGCGCCGCCGTGCCCGTCGCCGGAGCCGACCGACGACAATTCCTGCTCGAACGAGCTGCCGCCGGCGGCGCCGCCGCGCGCCGCGGCCTTGGACTTCTCCGAACCGCGTTTGGCTTGCGTATTGACGGTGCGCGGACCATGCGCCGACACACCATGACCATGGATGTTACTGACGCTCACGGCACGATCTCCTCGAAAACGATCCGGCGTTTCCGCCCGGTGAACCATGAACCAGCAAGCGTCATGCCACGTTAACCATAGCGCCATCCATAGGGGCGAGCCGGGCTTTTGCCGCTACAGCTTGCCCGCGCGCCTGCCTGCCGGGCGGCGGACCCGGCAGAAAATGCCGAGGCCGCCGCGCCGACATGGATCCTACCGGCGCCAATGGCCGTGATGGCCGTGGTGACCGGCGAACAGCTCGTCCGCCACCTGCTTCTGCTCCGGGCTCAGCGCGGCATAGAGCGGCTTGAACGCGGCGTCGAAGCGGCTGGTATGGGCCACCGCGTTCTGCAGCATGCGCTCGCGCATATCCAGGCGATCGACCGCCGACATCGGCTTGCCGCGCGCCTCGAAGGCCTGCTTGCGCAACTGCTCGGTTTCACGGCCGTTGGCCCGCATGGCATCGGCCAGCGCGTTCCAGGCCGGCATCTGCGCATCGGTGATCTTGAGCTCGGCCTTCAGGAAGGCGATGCGCCCTTCCGTGTGGCTGTGGTGGACGTGCATCGGCTGCGCCGGCGGCGCGTCGGGCGCGGTGGCGGCGAAGCTCGGCATCATGGCGATGCCGCCGCCGACCAGGCCGACGGCAAGCGCTGCGGCGAGGATGGTGCGGGACTGCGACAACATGGATCACTCCTGTGGGTGCGTCGCGCCGGGAAGAAGCGCGGTTTTCGCCTGCATACACGGGCCATCGGATCGCAGCATGCGGTGGCGGATAATGCCTTGTCGTCCAGGTGCTTACTGTATAGCACAATAATGCTCCGCGAATAATCGATAAAATTTTAGCCAAATTGCCAATAAATCGGCGGTTATATTACTGATCGTAAAATAGATACTTGACAAGGCAAATACAGGCGAGCATATTGCTCAGTCTGATAAAGGCAAACCCGTGGGTGACGGGCCGCCTCGATCAGAGGTCTGCCGGCCGGCGCACCATGCGGTTCCGTCGGCCGCGGGCAGCGCGAGCGTCGAGTGGTCGGACAGGTGCGCCGGGATCAAGCGGCGAGCGTCCGGCTCATCGGCCGTGCTGCCCGAACGGAGGTTGTCATGGCAGAAGCCATATCCGCGGCACGCAGCATACCGGTCGTCGATCCGACCGCGGGGCAGGGCGTGTCCCAAGTCGATCCGACGTCGCCGGCAGCGGCGACCGACGACAGCCAGACGCCGCAGCCGGATGCCGCC
>DATKQA010000191.1:0-13730 GCA_035523835.1 Candidatus Sulfotelmatobacter sp. | reverse complement strand
GGCCTCGCCGGCGGCGGGCAAGCGCGCCCGCTGATCGGCGCGACGGCGGGCGGATCGAAGCTGCCGTGAGCGCGATCAGCATGGCGGCGCCGGCCGGCACGGTGCGGTCGGGCGACATCCGCATCGATCTCCTGCTGATCGCCGAGATGGTGGCGCCGGAGAGCCGCGTACTCGACGTCGGCTGCGGCGAGGGCGAATTGCTGGATTATCTCGCCCGCGCCAAGCGCGTCGACGGCCGCGGCATCGAACTCAGCCAGCGCGGCGTGAACGCCTGCGTCGGCCACGGCCTATCGGTGATCCAGGGCGACGCCGACACCGACCTCAGGGACTATCCGACGGCGGCCTTCGATTACGTCATCCTGAGCCAGACCTTGCAGGCGACGCGCAATCCGAAGACGGTGCTGCTGCAATTGCTGCGCATCGGCCGGCGCGCCATCGTCTCGTTTCCCAACTTCGGCTATTGGAAGGTGCGGCTGAGCCTCCTGACCGGCGGGCGCATGCCGGTGACGGCGGCGCTGAACCAGTCGTGGTACGAGACGCCGAACATCCACCTCTGCACCATCCGCGACTTCATGGCGCTCTGCCGCGAGCTCGGCATCACCATCGAGAAGCGCGTCTCGGTCGACCGCTTCGGCCAGAAGGGCGCCATCGGCTCGAGCGGCTTGCTTGCCAACCTGCTCGCCGAACAGGGCATGTTCCTGCTCAGCAAGAAGATCTGAGCGCGCTCAGCAGCCGAGCTGGCGCGCCAGATCGACGAAATCGTCGGCCATGATGTCGAAGTCGTGCGTCGGCCGCGTCGCCGCCGCGCGTTCCGGCCCATGCTCGAGCGGCCGCCAGACAAAGGCGGTCCTGAAGCCGACCTTGCGCGCCGCCTGCAGGTCATTGGCGTGCGCCGCCACCATCATGCATTGCGCGGGCGGCAGCATCAGCAGGTCGGCCGCAGTGAGATAGGCTTCCGGGTCCGGCTTGTAATGGTGCGCGACTTCGGCGCCGAGGATGGCGTCCCACGGCAGGCCGGCGCGCCTGGCCATGTCGACCATCAGCCGGATATTGCCGTTCGACAGCGGCGCGATGATGAAGCGCCGCTTGAGCCGGCCGAGGCCTTCGACCGCGTCCGCCCAGGGATCGAGCCGGTGCCAGGCGCGGTTGAGATGATCGATCTCCGCCTCGTCGAGGCCCTTGATGGCGAAATCGACCAGCAGCTTGTCGAGGCTGACGCGATGCAGATCATCGAGCCGCGTCCACGGCAGCTCGCCCGAGCGCACCCGCTGCATGGCCGGCTGGTAGAGCGCGCGCCAGGCGTCGGCGAACTTCAGCCAGTCCAAGGTGAAGCCCTTGGCGCGGCCGAGCGCTTCGATTTCGCGCGCGACGCTCGCGCGCCAGTTCACCACCGTGCCGAAGACGTCGAAGGTAAGCGCCGTGATCGCCGATGCATCCATGGCCATCTCTCCTCGCCGGACTATTGCCGAAGGCGCGTAGCGGTGGCCGGGCGCACCGCCTGCACCAGCCGCCGCCGCTTGACCGGCTTGGCGTTCGGCACCACCGCATAGACCTGCTTCACCGCCTCGACCAGGATGGTGCCGGCAAAGCGGGTGCCCCAGCGCTCGCCGATCTTCTCGAAGGCGCGCGCCGCGCGGAGCAGGAAACGCCAGCGCAGCGGCGGCATGAACAGGCCGGCGACGACGGCAGTCGGCGAGAACTCGTGCTCGCGCAGGAGGCCGGTAAGCTGCGAGCGGGTATAGGGCCGGCCGTGGCCGAAGGGCGTGTGTTCGAAGCGGGCCCAGAGGCCGCGCCGGTTCGGCACCACCACCAGGAGCCGGCCGCCCGGCGCCAGCACGCGCCAGACCTCGCGCAGCATGTCGCCGACCTGCTCGCTGTTCTCCAGCGCATGCACCAGCAGCACGCGGTCGACGGAATAATCCGCCAGCGGCAGCTCGGTTTCGTCGGCAAGCCCGGTGAGACAGGGTCCTTCCGCCGGCCAGTGCGCCACGCCCTGCGCCGCCGGCATGATGGCGATGACCCGGCCGGCCTCGTCGCGGAACGGCCGGAGGTAGGGTGTTGCATAACCGAGGCCGAGCAGCCACTGCCCGGCGAGATTGGGCCAGATGGCGCGGATGTGCCGGCGCAGCGCGCGGCGGGCCAACTGGCCGATGGCGCTGGCGTAGAATTCGCGCAGGTCGATGACATCCGGACGCATGACGCGACTCTAGCGGCAATTGGCCAAGTCGCGAAGCGGCACCGGAGTCTGGTAGAGTCCCGCGCATGAGCCTCACCGCCGCCGAGGTGATCGCCGCGCTCGGCCTCCAGCCGCATCCGGAAGGCGGGCATTTCCGCGAGACCTTCCGCGATGCCGCGCCGGCCCCGGGCGGGCGCGGCGCCAGCACCGCCATCTACTACCTGCTGCAGGCCGGCGAGCGCTCGCACTGGCATCGGGTCGACGCGGCGGAGACCTGGCATTTCTACGCCGGCGCGCCGCTCGAGCTGGAAATTTCCGGCGACGGGAGAGCCGGCGAGCGCCGTCGCCTCGGCCCCGACCTCGCCGCCGGCGAACGGCCGCAGGCGGTGGTGCCGAAGGGTGCCTGGCAGGCGGCCCGCAGCCTCGGCGCCTGGACCCTTGTCGGCTGCACGGTGGCGCCGGCCTTCGAGTTCGGCGGTTTCGACCTCGCCCCGCCGGGCTGGGCGCCTGGCGCCTAGCTTCTGCGTCCGTACAAGAGGTCGCCGGCACCGAGCGCCGCGCCGGCGACGACGAGCAGCGCCGCGACGCCGAGGGCGAGGCTCGGCACGGCGATGCCGAAGGCGACGAGCAGCGCCGTCGAGAGCAGCGGCGTGGCATAGGCGGCGGCACCGAGGGCGCGGATGTCGCCGCGCTTCACGCCGAAATCCCAAAGATAGAAGGCGCCGCCGACCGGTCCGAGGCCGAGCGCCAGCACGATCAGCCACTCGCCGCGCTGCGGCCAGGCGGCAGCCTCGAACAGAAGATGGCAGGCGAGCGCAAGCACCGCCGTGACGCCGCAGAAGGCGCCGACCGCGTCGGTCGGCACCGCCGCGAGCCGGCGGCTGAGCACGGAATAGGCCGCCCAGACAGCGGCGCAGCCGAGCGCGGCGAGATAGCCGACGAGGAATTCGCCGTGGAAGACAAGGCGGCCGCCGGTGACGATCAATGCCGTGCCGGCAAGGCCGGTCAGCGCGCCGGCGAGGTGGAACCAGCGCAGCCGTTCGCCCGGCAGGAATGCCGAGAACAGCACGATCAGCAGCGGCCAGAGATAGTTGATGAGATTGGCCTCGACCGGCGGGGCGCTGCGCAGCGCCAGGAAGTACAGCACGTGATAACCGCCGACGCCGCCGACGCCGACCGCCCAGACCCGCGCCGGCAGGCGGCAATGGGCGAGGATGTTCTCGCCGCGCCAGAGCCATTTGCCGAGGGCGAGCGCAAAGGCAACGCCGAAGGCGAGCGCGGTGAGCAGGAACGGCGGCAGGTCGCGCGCCTGCGCGGTCAGAAGTGCCAGCACCGACCAGAGCAGGATGGCGCCGCCGCCGACCAGGGTGGCCCCGGGCGCCCGCCGCGCCGCCGCTGCCGCCAGCGCCATCGTCGCGCGGCCGGGTCAGCCGAAGGGCTTGAAGGCGGCGTCGACCTCGACGCGATAGCCGTTCGCCAGGCGGTTGGTCTCGTTGGCCATGCCGACCACGGCGAGGAGTTCGCCGAGCATGGCGTCGGTCATGCCGGCCCTGCGCGCGCCGGCGGTATGCGAGGCCGTGCAATATTCGCAGCCGTTGGTCACGCTGACCGCGAGATAGAGCATTTCCTTGGTCAGCGGATCGAGCGCGCCGGGCGCCATCACCTGCTTGATGCTCTCCCAGGTGCGGCGCAAGGTGGGCGGGTGCTGCGCCAGCACCTTCCAGAAATTGTTGATCCAGTCGACCTGGCGCGTGCGCATGATGTCGTCATAGACGGCGCGCACCTCCGCCGAGGCATCGGCGTATTCGATCATCTTGACGGTCGGCATGACGCTCCTCCGCGTTTCCCGCGGAGGGCATTATGCACGAAGCCGCCGCCGCGGCGATGCGCCGCGGCGGCCCGGCTCAATACATATGCTGGCCGCCGTTGATCGACAGCGTCGAGCCGGTGATGAAGCCGGCCTCGTCGGCCACCAGGAACAGCACGCCGCGGGCGATGTCATCAGCCTTGCCGAGCCGGCCGACCGGAATTCTGGCGACGATCTTCTCCAGCACGTTGGGCGGTACGGCGGCCACCATGTCGGTATCGACATAGCCGGGCGCGATGGCATTGACGGTGACGCCCTTGGGGGCGCCTTCCTGGGCCAGCGCCTTGGTGAAGCCGTGGATGCCGGACTTGGCCGCCGCGTAATTCACCTGGCCGTACTGCCCGGCCTGGCCGTTGATCGAACCGATGTTGACGATGCGGCCGAAGCCGCGCTCGCGCATGCTGTCGATCACCAGCCGGCACATGTTGAAGCAGGAGCCGAGGTTGGTGTTGATGACCGCCTGCCAGCTTTCCGGCGTCATCTTCTGCAAGGTGCCGTCGCGGGTGATGCCGGCGTTGTTGATCACCACGTCGATCGGGCCGAGATCCTTGCTGACCTGCTCGAGGCCGGCCTTGCAGGCCTCGAAGTTGCAGACATCCCATTTGTAGATCGGGATGCCGGTCTCCTTGTGGAAGGCGTTGGCCTTCTCGTCGTTGCCGGCATAGTTCGCGGCAACCTTGTAGCCGGCCGCCTTCAAAGCCTTGGAAATGGCCGCCCCGATGCCACGGGTGCCGCCGGTCACCACCGCAACGCGTGCCATGTCATCCTCCCCGATGCGGTTTCGCCTGTTGCCGGTTCAGTCGCGGGCAACGCACATGGCGATGCCCATGCCGCCGCCGATGCAGAGCGTGGCGAGGCCCTTCTTGGAATCGCGCTTCTGCATCTCGTGCAGCAGCGTGACCAGGACGCGGGCGCCCGAAGCACCGATCGGATGGCCGATGGCGATGGCGCCGCCGTTGACGTTCACCTTGGCGGTGTCCCAGCCGAGGTCCTTGTTGACGGCGCAAGCTTGCGCGGCGAAGGCCTCGTTGGCCTCCACCAGGTCGAGGTCGCGCGCCGACCAGCCGGCCTTCTTCAGCGCCGCGCGCGACGCCGGAATCGGGCCGGTGCCCATGATGGCGGGATCGACCCCGGCCTGGGCCCAGGAGACGATGCGGGCAAGCGGCGTCAGGCCGCGGCGCTTCGCCTCTTCTTCGGTCATCAGCACCACGGCCGCGGCGCCGTCGTTGATGCCGCTGGCATTGGCGGCGGTGACCGTGCCGTCCTTCACGAAGGCGCCGCGCAGGCCCTTGACCGATTCCAGGGTCACGCCGTGGCGGATGAACTCGTCCTTGTCGACGGTGACGTCGCCCTTGCGGCCCTTGATGACCACCGGGATGATCTCGTCCCTGAAGCGCCCGCTCTTCTGCGCCGCCTCGGCCTTGTTCTGCGAGGCGACGGCGAACAGGTCCTGCTGCTCGCGCGTGATCTGCCACTGTTTGGCGACGTTCTCGGCCGTATTGCCCATGTGATAGCCGTTGAAGGCATCCCACAGGCCGTCCTTGATCATCGTGTCGATGAAATTGAGATCGCCCATCTTGGTGCCGTTGCGCAGGTGCGCGGCATGCGGCGCCTGGCTCATGCTCTCCTGGCCGCCGGCGACGACGATGCTGCTGTCGCCGTTCACGATCGCCTGATAGCCGAGCGCGACGGCACGGAGTCCCGAGCCGCACAACTGGTTCACGCCCCAGGCCGGCACTTCCACCGGCAGGCCGGCGGCGATGGAGGCCTGGCGCGCCGGGTTCTGCCCCTGGCCGGCAGTGAGGATCTGGCCGAGGATAACCTCGGATACCTCTTTCGGCGTGGTACCCGCCCGCTCCAGCGCCGCCTGGATGGCCACCTGACCGAGCACATGGGCCGGCACGCCTCCGAGCGCGCCGTTGAAGGAGCCGACCGGCGTGCGGGCGGCACTGGCGATCACGACATTGACCATGGAGCACTCCTTTGCGAGCTACGGCCGAGGCCGGCGGCGGGCCGCCGGCGGAATTCCTGGGCCACCATGCTACATCACCTGGGCGCGGAAAGGCGATGAATCAACCGTGGCCGGCGGCGGCCCGCCGCAGCCAGTGCGCCAACGGCTGCCAGAGCTCGCTCAGAGCCTTGCCGCCGACCACCATGCCGATATGGCCGGCGCACGGGGTCAGGCTTTCCGCCCGCGGCACCAGGCCGGCCAGCGCCGCCGCCGCGGCCGGCGGCACGATGCGATCGTTGTGCGGCACGACCACGAGGGTGGGTTGGCGCAGCCGATAGGGCCGCACCGGCTCGCCGCCGACCCGCCAGCGCCCGCGCATGGGTTCGTTCTCGCCATACCAGCCGAGCAGGCACTGGCGCGCCACCGGCCCGGTCAGCGGCACGCCGTCGTTCACCCAATCTTCCAGGGCGACGAAATCCTCGGCGGCGGCGCTCTGCGGATCGAGGCCGGCGAAGCCGGCGAACTTGCGCAGGCTCAAGCCGGGATCGAGCGCCAGGAACAAGGCCTGCAACAGGTCGACCGGCAATTCGCCGAGTTCGTCGAGCAGTGCTTCCAGGCTGCTCCGCAGCGCGGCCAGCACCTGCCCATGGTCGGAGCCGGCATGGAAATCCCAGGGCGCCGCCAGCAAGGCCAGGGCGCCGACCTGTTCCGCCTGGCGGAGCGCGGCGGCGATGGCGAGCGTGCCGCCCATGCAATAGCCGACCAGCGCCACCGGCCCGCCGGCGACCGTCGCCGCCACGGTGACGGCGCCGGCAAGCGGCCCGTCGATGTAGCGTTCGAGCGTGAAGCCGCGCTCGTGCGGGCCCGGCAGGCCCCAGTCGAGAAGGAGCGGCCGCACGCCCTGGCGCGCCAACCAGCGCAAGAGGCTCTGCCGGCCGGAGAGATCGAGAATATAGGCGCGGTTGACCAGGGAGGGGACGAACAGCGCGGTGACGGCGGCAGGCCCGCCGCCGCCATAGTCGAGCAGGCGCGCGGCGCCGCGCGACCAGATGACCGGCGGGTCGGCGAGATCGCGGCGATAGGCGTGCGCCTGATAGCGCGCGATGCCTTGCAGCATCGTCCTGAGCCGGCCTTCCGCCGCGGCGGCGACGGCCAGCGGCAGCGCCTCAGGTCCGGCGGCGGCGAGGCTTGGCTGGAGCGCGGCGGCGCGCCGGTCGAGCGGCGGCCTCCAGGGCAGCAAGCCGAGCTTCGCACTCGGCAAGGCGGCGAGCGAGCTCAGCATGGTCTGGTTGGCCGCCGCGAGATGCAGCAGCAACGGCCGCGGTCCCGCCCGGCGCGGCTTCGCCGCCGCCTGCCGCGCCAGGCTCATCGCCGCCACCCTGGCGGCGGCGTTCGGCCAGCCGGGCGGCGGCATCGAACACGCGCAGCAGTTCCGCCGTCGCCGCCGCCAGGGCCGGATCGTTCGCCAGCGCAGCCACCTGCTCCTGCCAGAGATCGAGATAGCGTTCGGCGAGCGAGGCGAGGTCCGGCGGCGTCGGCATGAAGGCAGTATAGCAGCCGCGCGCGGCGGCCGGCATCGCCCGCCGCATGCTGCGCCCGTTGCGGCGCGTTGCTGCGCAGCATGGCGCTTGCGTGCTGCAGCAAAATCAGGCTGAAATGAAGCCATCGCGACATTGCTCTGCCGGGGTCCGCCGCCGTGGTCGAAAAATCAGCCAGTTCGGATGCGCCGATCGTCATCAAGAAATACGCCAACAGGCGCCTTTATAACACCGCCACCTCGAGCTACGTGACGCTGGACCACCTCTGCCAGATGGTGAAGCACGGCGACGATTTTGTCGTCTACGACGCCAAGACCGGCGACGATATTACGCGGTCGGTGCTGACCCAGATCATCTTCGAGGAGGAAGGCAAGGGGCAGAACATGCTGCCCATCAGCTTCCTGCGCCAGCTCATCGGCTTCTACGGCGACAGCCTGCAGGCGCTGGTGCCGAGCTACCTGGAGATGACCATGGCCTCGTTCGCCAAGAACCAGGAGCAGATGCGCCAGTACGTCACCGAGACCTTCGGCGGCCTCAATCCGTTCAAGCACCTGGAGGAGGCCGGGCGGCAGAACATGGCCATGTTCCAGCGCGCTATCAGCATGTTCAATCCTTTCGCCAGCGCCGCGGCGGGCGGCGAAGGTGGCGTGCCGCCGAAATCGGGAGGAGATGACGACATTTCCAATCTCAAGTCGAAACTGGATGCCATGCAAAAACAATTGGATGATCTGGCGAAAAAGACACCTTAAGAATTGGATAATAGTTAATCGAATATTACGCTTCTCTTCACGCGAATTACTAAAATTTTAATCGAATTGCCCCAAATTCATTGCGTGCATCCAGACAAGCCGATAATAAAAGCGTGCTGAGCGTCTCTCGGTAATTTCTTGATGGTGCCAACGATTTCAAGCGCGTCGCCGCCGGTCGCGCAGGCCGGCGAACGTCTGCCGGTCGTGCCGGCAGCGGCCGTATATGCGCGCGTCGGCAGCCAGATCGCCACGGCACCAGCCGCAACAGCGACGGCTGCCGTGACGCTCGATCCGCAGCAGCCGAACAGTTCCGCGGCGCAGTTCGCCGGCAGCGAACAGGCCGCTTCCAGCCAGACGACGGTGCGGGACGCGACCCTGCCGCCGCGGCGGCGAGCCCAGGATGCGGCGCAGGCGCCGGGCTTTCCGGCCAGCCCTTACGTGGCCCAGCTTCTGGCGCAACAGGCCTTCCCGCCAACCGGCGCGGCGCTCGAGGACGGCCTTGCCGCCTATCAGGCAACCATGACGCGCGGCAGCGCCGGCGCCGGCAGCACCCTCAGCCTGCACGCTTGACCGGCACCGGCCGGCGGTGATTAGGTCGCGGCGTCGCCGGCCGCCCCGTCCAGCATGATCCCTCTCTCCGACAGCCCCTACGACCTTCTCGTCATCGGCGGCGGCATCAACGGTGTCGGCATCGCCCGCGACGCCGCCGGCCGCGGCCTCGGCGTGCTGCTGTGCGAGAAGAGCGACCTGGCCAGCGCCACCTCGTCGGCCTCGACCAAGCTGATCCATGGCGGTTTGCGCTATCTCGAGCACTATGAGTTCCGCCTGGTGCGCGAAGCGTTGGCCGAACGGGAAGTGCTGCTCAGGCTGGCGCCGCATATCATCCGGCCGCTCACCTTCGTCATGGCGCACGACGCGCATCTCCGCCCGGCCTGGATGATCCGCATCGGCCTGCTTCTCTACGACCATCTTGGCGGCCGGCGCACGCTTGCGGGCTCGCGCGGCATCAACCTGCACCGCGATCCGGCCGGCCGGCCGCTGAAGCCGGCGTTTCACCGTGGCTTCACCTATTCCGACTGCTGGGTCGACGACGCGCGGCTCGTCGTGCTGAACGCCATCGCCGTGCGCACGCTCGGCGGCACCGTGTTGACGCGGACCGCCGTCGCCGACGCCCGCCGCATCGACGGGTTGTGGCACGCCACCGTCATCGACCAGCGCGACCGGACCAGCCGCACGGTCACCGCCCGCGCCGTGGTCAACGCGGCGGGACCCTGGGTGCACGAGGCGGTCACCGGTGTCCTCCGCCTCGAAAGCGCCAACCAAGTCCGCCTGATCAAGGGCAGCCACATCGTCGTGCCACGCCTTTTCACCGGCGAGCAGGCCTATATCTTCCAACATCCCGACCGTCGGGTGATCTTCGCCATCCCCTACGAGGAACGCTTCACCCTGATCGGCACCACCGACATCCCGGTGGCGCACGAGCCGCATGAAGTCGCCATCGACGACGACGAGATCGCCTATCTCTGCGAGGCGGTGAGCCGCTACTTCACCGTGCCGGTGACGCCGGCTTCGGTGGTCTGGACCTATAGCGGCGTCCGCCCGCTCTATGACGACGGCAAGAGCGATCCCTCGGCCATCACCCGCGACTACGTGCTGGAGCTCGACGCCGGCGGGGCGCCGGCGCTCTCGGTCTATGGCGGCAAGATCACCACCTATCGCCGCCTGGCCGAGCATGCCCTGGAGAAGCTCGCGCCCTTCTTTCCCGGCCTGAAGCCGGCCTGGACCCGGCACGGCGCGCTGCCCGGCGGCGATCTCGGCACCGCCGGCGTCGCCGACTTCGCGGACGGCCTCGCCCGCGCCTATCCTGGCCTGGACCGTGCTCTCCTTGCCGCCTATGCCCGACGCCACGGCAGCCGCACGCGCGATCTCCTCGGCGATGCCAAAGGCGCGGCCGACCTGGGTGAAGATTTCGGCGGCGCGCTCTATGCCCGCGAGGTCGAATGGCTGCTCCGCGAGGAATGGGCCGAGACGGCCGAGGACGTGCTGTGGCGGCGCACCAAGCGCGGCCTGCATCTGACGCCGGGCGGCCGGGAGAAGCTGGCGCTCTGGCTGTCGCAACGGCGCGCAGCCTAGGTCTGATCCGGCACGCGCCATTTTCCGACTCCGGCAAGACCGCGGAACTGTGCTAACAGAAGCGAATTGGGCCACCGCGACACGCGCATCCCGTGGGAGGGACCGATGACGGCAGACACCATCCGCGACCTGCTGGCGACGGGGAAGGACGCCGCCCCGGCGATCGGCGCGCCCGAGCGCAAGCCGTTGGATTTCGCCGGGCTGCGCGCGCTCGGCGCGGCCACCGTGAGCCGCCTCAACGGCTTCGGCCTCGGCCGCAACGACCGCGTCGGCATCGTGCTGGCGAACGGGCCGGAGATGGCCGCCGCCTTCCTCTGCATCGCCCAGGCCTGCACGACGGCACCGCTCAATCCCGCCTATCGGGCCGAGGAATTCGACTTCTACCTGGGCGATCTCGACGCCAAGGGGCTGGTGGTCGAGGCGGGCTCGACCTCGCCGGCCATCGCCGTGGCCGAGGCGCGCGGCATTCCCATCATACGGCTCAGCGCCGATCCAGCGGGGCCGGCGGGCAATTTCACCCTGCATGCCGACATCGCCGGCAAGCCGGCCAGGCCCGGCTTCGCCGCGGCTGACGACGTGGCGCTGGTGCTGCACACCTCGGGCACCACATCGCGGCCGAAGATCGTGCCGCTCAACCAGCGCAACGTCGCCGCCACGGCGCGGCATATCCGCGCAAGCCTGGCGCTGACCCCGGCCGATCGCTGCCTCAATATCATGCCGCTATTCCATATCCACGGGCTGATGGCGGCGACCTTGTCCTCGCTCGGCGCCGGCGCCAGCGTGCATTGCACGCCGGGTTTCAACGCGCTGAAGTTCTTCGCCTGGATGCAGGAGGTGAAGCCGACCTGGTACACGGCAGTGCCGACCATGCACCAGGCGATCCTCGCCCGCGCCGAGCGCAACCGCGACGTCATCGCCGCCAATCCGCTGCGCTTCATCCGCTCGTCCTCGTCCTCGCTGCCGCCGCAGGTGATGGGCGAGATGGAGCGGATCTTTGCCACCCCGGTCATCGAAGCCTATGGCATGACCGAGGCGGCGCACCAGATGGCGTCCAACCCGCTGCCGCCGCGGCCGCACAAGCCCGGCGCGGTCGGCATCGCCGCCGGGCCGGAGGTGGCGATCATGGATCTGGCCGGCAACCTCCTGCCGCGCGGCGAGATCGGCGAGGTGGTCATCCGCGGTCCCAACGTGACGCTCGGCTACGAGAACAATGCGAAGGCCAACGCGGAGAATTTCACCAACGGCTGGTTCCGCACCGGCGACCAGGGCCGCTTCGACGAGGACGGCTATCTCTATCTCACCGGACGGCTGAAGGAGATCATCATCCGCGGCGGCGAAAAGATATCGCCGCGCGAGGTGGACGAGGTGCTGATGGACCATCCCGCGGTGGCCCAGGTGGTGACCTTCGCCATGCCGCACGACAAGCTCGGCGAGGAGGTGGCGGCGGCGGTGGTGCTGCGCGAGGGCCAGAGCGCCAGCGAGCGGGAGTTGCGCGACTTCGCCGCCAGCCATCTCGCCGATTTCAAGGTACCGCGCAAGGTGCTGATCATGGCGGCGATCCCGCTCGGCGCCACCGGCAAGCTGCAGCGCATCGGCCTGGCGGAGAAGCTCGGCCTCACCGCCTGAGCGCGGCCATGCGCAGCCTCGGCATTCTGGGGCTGGCGCTGTTCCTCGCCTTTGCCGGCGTGACCGGGGCCGCCACGGCGCCAACGCGTGCCGCCGCCGCGAAGCCGCTGGCGAGGGACACCCCGCTTGCCATGCCCGGCGGCGCCACCTTCACGGCGCCCGCCGGCTGGACGGTGACGACCCACCCGCACGAGATCGTGCTGGAGCCGCCGGAAGCGGATTCGCACCTGGCGTTGATCGACGTCGAGGCCGCCGACGCGAAAGCCGCCGTCGCCGCCGGCTGGGCCCGCTATCGCCCCGAGGCGCACCGGCCGCTGTGGACCGCGACCGCACAGGCCCCGCACAACGGCTGGCAGGAGCGGCACCTCTACCGCTACGAAACCTCGCCGGACGAGAAGGCGGTCGTCTATGCCGTGGCCTGGCGGGCCGACCGCGAATGGATCGTCGCCATCGTCGAAGCGAGCTGGGCGACCTTCGAGAAACGCGGCGCCGCCTTCGCCGTGGCGCTGGAAACCCTGCGGCCCAAGGGGTTCAAGCCGGAAAACTTCGCCGGGAAGCCGGCGCGGCCGTTGGATGCGCGGCGCATCGCGGCGATCGAGGACTTCGTCCGCCAGGCGATGCGGCAGTTCGGCATTCCCGGCGTCGGCCTTGCGCTGATCGATCGCGGCAAGGTGGTGTTCGAAGGCGGCTTCGGCGTCAAGCTGCTCGGCAGGCCGGATGCGGTGGATGCCGACACGCTGTTCCTCGCCGCCTCGAACACCAAGGCGCTGACCACGCTCCTGCTGGCCGAACTGGTCGACGCGGGGAAGCTGCGCTGGGACGAGCCGGTGACGCAGGCCTATCCCGCGTTCCGGCTGGGCAATGCCGCCATCACGCGGCAGGTGCTGGTGAAGCATCTGGTCTGCGCCTGCACCGGCATGCCGCGCCAGGATTTCGAGTGGCTGTTCAACTTCGCCCGCGCCACGCCGGCCTCCTCGCTCGCCTTGCTCGGCACGATGCAGCCGACCAGCCGCTTCGGCGAGGTCTATCAATACAGCAACCTGATGGCCGCCGCCGCGGGCTTCGTCGCGGCATCGGTGATCGCGCCCGGCCGGGAACTCGGCGCCGCCTACGACGACGCCATGCGCACCATGGTCTTCCGGCCGCTCGGCATGAGTCGCACCACGTTCGATTTCGCCGCGGCGCTCGGCGGCGACGCGGCCAGTCCGCACGGCAGCGACATCGATGGCAAGACCGTACCGGCCCGCATGGACATGAACTATTCCGTGGTGCCGCTCCGGCCGGCGGGCGGCATGTGGACCAGCGCACACGACCTGGCGAGATATGTCGTCATGGAGCTGGCGCGCGGCAAGCTGCCCGATGGCCGACGGCTGGTCTCGGCGGCGAACCTGCTCGCGCGCCGCAAGGGCCAGGTGCAGGCCGGCGACCACGTTGCCTATGGCATGGGCCTGGTGATCAGCCGCCATTACGGCATCCCGGTGATCAGCCACGGCGGCAGCATGTTCGGCTACAAGAGCGACATGCTGTTCCTGCCGGACCAGGGCGTCGGCGCGGTGCTGCTCACCAATGCCGATTCCGGCGGCTATCTGACCGGCCTCATCCAGCGCCGCCTGCTCGAAGTTCTGTTCGACGCCAGGCCGGAGGCGGCGGCGCAGATGCAGGCCCTGGCGGCGCAACGCGCCGCCAACGT
>DATKQA010000190.1:0-2065 GCA_035523835.1 Candidatus Sulfotelmatobacter sp. | reverse complement strand
TCCACCGCCAGGTCGACGATCACCGAGCCGGGCTTCATGCTTTTCACCATCGCCTCGGTGATCAGCTCCGGCGCCGGCCGGCCGGGGATCAGCGCCGTGGTGATGACGATGTCCTGCTTGGTGAGGGTCTCCGCGATCAGCGCCGCCTGCTTCGCCTTGTAGGCGTCGCTCATCTCCTTGGCATAGCCGCCGGCGGTCTGCGCCTGCTTGCTTTCCTCGTCGTCGACCATGACGAACTTGGCGCCGAGGCTTTCCACCTGCTCCTTGGTGGCGGGGCGCACGTCGGTCGCCGAGACCACGGCGCCGAGCCGGCGCGCCGTGGCGATGGCCTGCAGCCCGGCGACGCCGACGCCCATGACGAAGACGCGCGCCGGCGCCACGGTGCCGGCGGCGGTCATCATCATCGGGAAGGCGCGGCCGAATTCCGTCGCCGCGTCGAGCACCGCCTTGTAGCCGGCGAGATTGGATTGCGAGGACAGCACGTCCATGCTCTGCGCCCGGGTGATGCGCGGCATCAGCTCCATGGCGAAGGCGTCCACCTTGGCCGCGGCATAGGCCTTGACCTGGTCGCGATGCTGCAACGGCGCCAGCATGGCAATGAGCTTCGCCCCCGGCCGGAGATAGCCGAGCTCGTCCGGGCCGCCCTCAGCTTGGGTCAACGGCCGCTGCACCTTGAAGACGACGTCGGCATCCCTGAGCGCCGCGGCCTCGTCGGGGGCGATGCTGGCGCCCATGTCGGCATAGAACTGGTCGGGGATGTCGGTGCCGGCACCGGCGCCGGTCTCGACCACCACGCTCTGGCCGAGGCCGATCAGCTTCTTCACCGTCTCCGGCGTCGCCGCGACGCGCCGCTCGCCCGCCCGCCGTTCCCTCGGTATGGCGATCTTCATCCGCCCGACCCCCCATTGTTCGACTGGCTGCTGCCCCGGCCGCCGTCCGCTCGGGAAGGCGGCAGCGCACACCCGGCTCGCTCGCCCGAGGCTCGCTAAAGTAGGAATTCTGCCATTAGAATCAGCAGGATAATAATCGCGGCGCTGGCCCAGGTGACGGCCCGGGTGAAAGTCGCCCAAGTCTCCTGGCTCTGCCGGATATCCATGCCGCCGCTGCTGCTGCTGCCGCCTGTCGCCATTGCCCTACCCCATCATCAACGCGCTGTTGCACTAGAGACGGCCTATATATCAGACATTTGCGGTCGGCAAGCCCGCGCTTTGCCGCGCGCCGGCGGTACTCGCTGCGACCATATGGTTGTTCCCCATACCCCTGCCGAGACGCTAGGTTAGCGGAAACCCGTCACCGCGCGACGAAGAACGGGAGGCCGAAGATGTTTTCCCATCCGCTGGCACGCCACATCGGGGTAATCACGCTGGTCAAGGTGATCGCCCTCGCCCTCATCTACTTCGCCTGTTTCGCGGCCTCCGACCGGCCGCCGCTCAACGGGCAGAGCGTCGCCGCGGCCTTGCTCGGCCCGACGCCGGAGAGCCGTCGATGATCGACATGAGCGTCGTCGACCTGTCGCGGCTGCAATTCGCGCTGACCGCGCTCTACCACTTCCTGTTCGTGCCGCTGACGCTGGGCATGTCGCTGCTGCTGGCGATCATGGAGTGCGTCTGGGTCATGACCGGCCGGACGGCCTGGCGCGACATGGTCAAGTTCTGGGGGACCCTGTTCGGGATCAATTTCGCCATGGGGGTCGCCACCGGCGTCACCATGGAATTCCAGTTCGGGACCAACTGGGCCTACTACGCCCAATACGTCGGCGACATCTTCGGCGCGCCGCTCGCCATCGAGGGCCTGATGGCCTTCTTCCTGGAGGCGACGTTCGTCGGCCTGTTCTTCTTCGGTTGGGATCGGTTGAGCCGCGTCGGCCACCTCGCGGTCACCTGGTTGGTGGCGTTCGGCGCGAATTTCTCCGCGCTGTGGATCCTGATCGCCAACGGCTGGATGCAGAATCCGGTCGGCGCGACCTTCAATCCCGACACGATGCGGATGGAAATCCAGGACTTCGGCGCCGTGCTGTTCAATCCGGTCGCGCAGGCCAAGTTCGTGCACACGGTCAGCGCGGGCT
>DATKQA010000189.1:0-3647 GCA_035523835.1 Candidatus Sulfotelmatobacter sp. | reverse complement strand
TAAACGCATCCTGCTGATCATCGCCGGCGGAATTGCCGCCTATAAGAGCCTGGAGCTGATTCGCCGGCTGAAGGAGCGTGGCGCCGGCGTGCGCTGCATCATGACCACGGCGGCGGCGGAATTCGTCACCCCGCTCTCGGTCTCCTCCCTCTCCGGCGACAAGGTCTATACGGCGCTCTTTTCCCTCACCGACGAGGCGGAGATGGGCCATATCCAGCTCTCGCGCGACGCCGACCTGCTGGTCGTGGCGCCGGCGACCGCCGACCTGATGGCCCGCATGGCGGGCGGGCTGGCTTCCGACCTGGCGACCACGGCCCTGCTGGCCACCGACAAGCCGGTCCTGATCGCGCCGGCCATGAATGTCCGCATGTGGCATCATGCCGCGACCCGGCGCAATCTGGCGACCCTCCGGCGCGATGGCGTCACGGTGGTCGGTCCCAACGACGGCGACATGGCCTGCGGCGAATATGGCCCCGGCCGGATGGCCGAGCCGCACGAGATCCTGGCCGCCATCGAGCGGCACTTCGCCGCCGCCGGCGGTCGTCCCCTTGCCGGCAAACGGGCGCTGGTGACCTCCGGCCCGACGCACGAGCCGATCGATCCCGTGCGCTACATCGCCAACCGCTCCTCCGGCAAGCAGGGCCATGCCATCGCCGCGGCACTCGCCGACCAAGGCGCCGAAACCGTGCTGGTTTCCGGCCCGAGCCATGAGCCGCATCCGCCCGGGGTGAAGGTGGTGCCGGTCGAGAGCGCCGCCGACATGCTGGCGGCCTGCAAGGCGGCACTGCCCGCCGATATCGCCGTCTGCGCCGCGGCCGTCGCCGATTGGCGCGTGGCCGAGACCGCCGGCCAGAAGATCAAGAAGAAGGCCGGCAAGCTGCCGGTGCTGACCCTGGCGGAGAACCCGGACATCCTTGCCACCTTGAGCGGCCTGAAGCGGCAACGGCCCAAGCTGGTGGTCGGCTTTGCCGCCGAGACCGAGAACCTGATTGCCAATGCCCGCGACAAGCTCAAGCGCAAAGGCTGCGACTGGATCCTCGCCAACGACGTGAGCCCGGCCGCCGGCACCTTCGGCGGCGAGCGGAACACGGTGCACGTGATCGACGCCGAGGGGGTGGAGGACTGGCCCGACGCCAGCAAGACCGAGGTCGCTCAGCGCCTCGCCGGACGCATCACCCGCCATTTCAAGGAAAGGCTTTGACCTTGCCCGAACCGACCGTCGAAATCTGCCGGTTGCCGCACGGCGAAGGGCTGGGGCTGCCAGCCTATGCCACCGCCGGCAGCGCCGGCCTCGACCTGCCGGCCGCGGTCGGCGAAGACATCGTACTTGCGCCGGGGGGGCGCGCGCTGATCCCGACCGGTCTCCGCCTCGGCCTGCCGAGCGGCTTCGAGGCGCAGGTGCGGCCGCGCTCCGGCCTGGCGCTGAAACACGGCGTCACCGTGCTGAACGCGCCCGGCACCATCGATGCCGATTATCGCGGCGAGGTCGGCATCATCCTGGTCAATCTCGGCCAGGAGCCCTTCACCGTGCATCGCGGCGAACGGGTGGCGCAGATGGTGATCGCGCCGGTATGCCGGGCACGCCTGGCCGAGGTTGCCAGCCTGCCGGAAAGCGGGCGCGGCGGCGGCGGTTTCGGTTCCACCGGTCGGCACGGCGCCGGGCGGGAAGGCTGAGGCGATGCTGCGGATGCCGCGCAAGACCATGTTCGCCCTCGAGGCCGTGGTCGACATCGCCTACAACGCCCGGCCCGAACCGGTGCAATCGAAGGAGATCACCCGTCGCCAGGGCATTCCCCAGCGCTATCTGGAACAGGTGATGCAGCAACTGGTGCATGCCGGCATCCTCAAGGGCGTGCGCGGGCCGCGCGGCGGCTATACGCTGGCCCGGGAACGCCGCCGCATCACCATCGGCGAGGTGGTGCGGGTGATCGACGCCCTCGACCATGACGACAAGGACGAGGAGCAGCCGGAGGCGCCGGGCTCCGACCTCGGCCAGCGCGTGGTCCGGCCGTTGTGGAGCGAGATGCAGGAGGAGATGATGCAGAAGCTCGATGCGGTTACCCTGGAAGATATCTGCCACCGCGCCCGCGAGGCCGGCATCAAGGCGGAGGGACGCGAGCGGCTGGATTTCAACATCTGATCCGGCCCGGCGATCGCCCGCCGGCGGACGACGCGTAGCGAGGAGACCACATGAGCCAAGCCGCCAAGAAGACCGCCGCCGTCCTCCGCCATGCCGAGCCGCGCGGCCGCATCTACGATTCGATCGTCGAGACCATGGGCGGCACGCCGCTGGTGCGCATCCGTCGCCTGGCGCAGCAAGCCGGCTGCCAGGCGGATGTTCTGGCCAAGCTGGAGTTCTTCAACCCGCTGGCCTCGGTCAAGGACCGCATCGGCGTGGCCATGGTCGAGGCGCTGGAGGCGGCGGGCAAGATGACGGCCGAGACGGTGCTGGTGGAGCCGACGTCGGGCAATACCGGCATCGGGCTTGCCTTCGTCTGCGCCGCCAAGGGCTACAAGCTGATCCTGATCATGCCGGAAAGCGCCTCGGTGGAACGGCGCAAGATGCTGAAGCTGCTCGGCGCGGAGCTGGAGCTGACGCCGCCGGAAAAAGGCATGAACGGCGCCATCGCCCGGGCGAAGGAGATCCTGAGCCAGAACCCGCATGCCATCATGCCGCAGCAGTTCGAGAACCCGGCCAATCCGGCCGTGCATCGCGAGACCACGGCGGAAGAGATCTGGGCCGACACCGGCGGCAAGGTCGATGTCGTCGTGTCCGGCATCGGCACCGGCGGCACCATCACCGGCGTCGGCCAGGTGCTGAAGGCGCGCAAGCCTGCGGTCAAGATGATCGCCGTCGAGCCGGAAGACAGCGCCGTCCTGTCCGGCGGCAAGCCCGGCCCGCACAAGATCCAGGGTATCGGCGCAGGCTTCGTACCGGCGATCCTGGAAACCAAGCTGATCGACGAGATCGTCACCATCGGCAACGAGACCGCGTTCGAGACGGCGCGCGCCACCGCGCGCCTGGAAGGCATCCCCGTCGGCATCTCGTCCGGCGCGGCGCTCGCCGCCGCCTTCGAGGTCGGCGCACGCCCCGACATGGCGGGCAAGACCATCGTCGTCATCATCCCCTCCTTCGCCGAACGCTATCTCTCGACGGCCCTGTTCGAAGGCCTCTAGCCTTGCAGTTCAGCGACAGCCAGCTCGAGCGCTACGCCCGCCACATCGTGTTGAAGGAGGTCGGCGGCGCCGGGCAGCAGCGCCTGCTGAAGGCGAAAGTGCTGGTGGTCGGCGCCGGCGGCCTCGGCTCGCCCGCCATCCTCTATCTCGCCGCGGCCGGCGTCGGCACCATCGGCGTGGTCGACGACGACACCGTCTCGCTCTCCAACCTGCAGCGCCAGATCGCCCATACGACGGCCCGCATCGGCCAGGCGAAGACCGCTTCCGCCGCCGCCGCCGTCCAGGCGATCAATCCCGACGTGAAGCTTGTCGAACATCGCGTGCGGCTCGATGCGACGAATGCGGCGGCGCTGATCCGCGGCTACGATATCGTCGCCGACGGCAGCGACAATTTCGCCACGCGCTTCCTGGTCAACGATGCCTGCTTCTTCGAGCGCAGGACCCTGGTATCGGCCGCCATGCTGCAGTTC
>DATKQA010000188.1:0-2853 GCA_035523835.1 Candidatus Sulfotelmatobacter sp. | reverse complement strand
AACGAGGCACGCGGCCTCGATTTCCGCCCGCCGGGCGGCGAAAGCCCGCGCGAGATGCAGCACCGCCTGCGCGCCTGGCTGGCGGAGATCGCCGTCGGCGACCGCCCGGCGGTCGCGGTGACGCACAAGGGCGTCATCCGCGCCCTGCTGGCGCTGGCCTATGATTGGGACATGCAAGGCCGGCAGCCGCTGAAGCTGGACTGGAGCCGGCTGCACGGCTTCGACGTGGCGCGCGACGGCAGCCTGCATCCCGGCCCCTGCAATATCGCCCTCGAGACGCCATGAGCCAGCGCCGCGTCCTGTTCTATGTGCAGCACCTGCTCGGCATCGGCCACCTGCGACGCGCCGCCACCCTGACGCGGGCGTTGCAGCGGGCCGGATTGGAAACCACCCTGGTCTCCGGCGGCCACGTCATCCCCGGCCTCGACGTCGGCACCGCCGAACTGGTGCAGCTCGCGCCGACGCGCGCCGCCGACATGTATTTCAAGCTGCTGCTCGACGAGCAGGACCGGCCGATCGACGATGCCTGGCGCGCCCGGCGGCGCGAGCATCTGCTCGGCGTCTGGCGCGAGCGGCAGCCGCAGCTTCTGGTGACCGAGCTGTTCCCTTTCGGCCGCCGGCAGATGCGCTTCGAACTGCTGCCCTTGCTCGATGCCGCCACCGCAGCGCCCCGCCGGCCGCTGATCGTCTCCTCGGTCCGCGACATCCTGGTGGCCCAGGACAAGCCGGAGCGGGAACAGGAGATGGCCGGCCTGGTCGAGCGCTATTTTGATCATGTGCTGATCCACGGCGACCCCGCCTTGATCGCGCTGGACCGGACCTTTCCCCTGGCCAAGGCCATCGGCAAGAAGCTGCGCTATACCGGCTATGTGGTGGACGAAAGCGGCACCCGGCCCGCGGCTGATGGCGCCGGCCGGGGCGAGGTCATCGTCTCGGCCGGCGGCGGCGCGGTCGGCGAGCGGCTGCTGTCGGCTGCGATCGAGGCACGCGCCCTGACCCCCCTCGCCGCCGCGCCCTGGCGCGTGCTGGTCGGCGTGTCGGTAGACGCGGCGAGCTTCGAGCGGCTGCAGCAGCGTGCGCCGGCCGGCGTCCACGTCGAGCGGGCACGGCCCGACTTCGCCAGCCTGCTCAGGGACTGCCTACTGTCGATCAGCCAGGGCGGCTACAACACGGTCATGGAAGTGTTGCAGGCCGGCTGCCGCGGCCTGGTCGTGCCCTATGCCGGCGGCGTCGAGACCGAGCAGACCTTGCGCGCGGAGCTGCTGGCCCGCCGCGGCGGCCTGCAGGTCCTGGCCGAAATTGCGCTGTCGCCGCCGGCGCTCGCCGCGGCCATCACCAAGGCCCTGGCCGCGCCGCCGCCGCATGCCGGCGGCATCGACATGGGCGGTGCCGCAGCCAGCGCGGCACTGATGCGCCGATGGGCCGAGACGGTGCCGTGGTGACGCGGCCGTGACGGCCTGGGCGGCGTTCCACGCCGAACTGGATGCCTGGGCGGCGGCGGGACGCACGGCGACGTTCTGGTGGCGCGACGACGACGCGACCGCGCCGACGCCGGCCCTGAACGCCATGCTCGGCCGGGCCGAACGGTTCCGGGTGCCGCTTTGCCTCGCCGTGATCCCGGCCGCCGCCGAACCGGCCCTGGCCGCCCGGCTTGCCGAGGCGCCGGAGGTCAGCGTGCTGCAGCACGGCTATGCCCACCGCAATTGGGCCGCGCCGCCGGCGAAAAAGGCGGAACTGGCGGAAAACCGCGGCCTCGATGCGATGATGGACGAGCTAGCCCGCGGCCTGACCCGTCTGGCCGGCATTTTCGCCGGCTTCCGGCCGGTGCTGGTGCCGCCGTGGAATCGGATCGCCGCGAAGCTCGTGCCGCATCTGCCCGAACTGGGTTTCCGCGGGCTCTCCACCTATGGTCTGGCCCGCCCGGAGGGGCTGCCGCCGGACTTGCGCCAGGCGAACACCCATGCCGACCTGATCGATTGGCGCGGCGGCCGCGGCTTTGTCGGGGAGGATGCCGCGCTGACCCTGCTGATGCGCCATCTGCTGGCGCGCCGCCAGGATGCCGTGGCGGATCTCCCGACCGGCCTGCTGACGCATCACGCCGTGAAGGAGGATGCCGGCTGGAACTTCGCCGAAAAGTTGTTTCAGGCCACGGCAACCCACCCGGCCGCGCGCTGGCTGGACGGCGCGCAGGTGTTCGCCGCATGACCACCTCAAGCCACCGTTACGGAATCGCAACCTTGGCGCCGGATTATGTGCGCGCCATCACGGGGTTGGTACTCACCGGGGGGCCGGTATTGTTCGCGGACTTGCCATCTGTCATGCTTTGGTTAATGGGAGGTTTGGCGGCGCTTTTCCTGGCCTTTGGCGTCAGGACGGCGCTTCGTCAGGCGAGCTGCGTCGAGCTTTCGGCAACCGGCATCAGCGTCGTCGGCCCGCTCGGCGCCACAATAACCTGGGAGGGCCTGCAGGGCGTCAATGTGCGCTATTTCTCGACAAAAAAGGACCGGTCCGGCGGCTGGATGCAGCTGACCCTGCGTGGCGACCGCCGGCGCATTCGCCTGGATTCCCGCATCGAAGGATTTGCCGAGCTCGCCAGCGGCGCGGTACGCGCCGCGGCGGCGCGTCGGCTGCCCATCGACGCTGCCAGCCGCGCCAACCTCGGCGCCATCGGCGTGGCGCTGCCGACAAGCGGCGAGGGCGGCTGATGGGCGATGTCCTGCGCGTCGCTGATCTCAGCGTCCACTTCCACGTGCCGGAAGGCACGGTCAAGGCGGTGGACGGCGTCTCCTTCCGCATTCCCGACGGCAAGACGGTGGCGCTGGTCGGCGAGTCCGGCTCGGGCAAGTCGACGGT
>DATKQA010000187.1:0-6704 GCA_035523835.1 Candidatus Sulfotelmatobacter sp. | reverse complement strand
GCCGGCTACCAGAGCGGCGTCGATATCCTGCAGGGCCTGTCGCTCGAAGTGTCGACCGGCAGCCTGACCCTGGTCATCGGCCCGAACGGCGCCGGCAAATCGACCCTCCTCAAGGCCATATTCGGCTTCCTCAGGCCGCATCGCGGCAGCATCCGCTTCCGCGGCGAGGCGATCGACCGGCTGGCGCCGCATGCCATCAAATCGCTCGGCGTCAGCTACGTGCCGCAGGAGATCAACACCTTTCCGCTGCTGACCGTGGCCGAGAACCTGCGCATGGGCGGCTGGATCTTCCGCCGCGACAAGGCGCGGCTGAAGGCGCAGCTCGACCAGATCTACACGATCTTTCCGGCACTCGCCGAACGCCGCGCCACCCAGGCCGGCAACCTGAGCGGCGGCCAGGGACGCATGCTCTCGGTGGCGCGCGAGATGATGACCGAGCCGGCGCTGATGCTGGTCGACGAGCCGACCGCCGGCCTGGCGCCGAGCCTGGTCGACCAGGTCTACGACCTGCTGCAAACGGCGCGCCGCAGCACCGGCAGCACGATTCTTCTGGTGGACCAGAACGTCGAGGACGCCATCGCCCAGGCCGACGACGTCTACATGGTCAATCTCGGCCGCATCAAATCGGCCGGGCCGGCGGCCGCCTTTCCGCCCGAACGAGTGCATGCCCTGATCCAGGAGTGCCTGCTCGGATGACGCAGCCCGGGGCCACGCCGTCCTGGCAAGTCGCGGCCATCATCACGATGGCGGCGGCCGTGGTGCTGACCGCGCTGCCGCTGGTCGCCAACGACTATGCCCTGCATGTGCTGACCATCAGCCTCTATTACACGATCCTGGCCGCGAGCTGGAACCTGCTCGCCGGCTTCACCGGGCAATTCTCGCTGGCGCACCAGGCCTTCGCCGCCATCGGCGCCTATACCACCGGCCTGCTCATCCACTATTGGCACATACCGATCTGGCTCAGCATCCCCGCGGGCGTGCTGGTCGCGGCGCTGCTCGGCTTCGCGCTCGGCCGCATCGTGCTCGGCATGCGCGCCATCTATCTCGCCATCGCCACCTGGGCTTTCGCCGAGACCATCCATATCCTGCTGGCCGCCGCCTACCAGATCACCCGCGGCGAGCTTGGCCTCAGCGTGCCGCCGCTCTACAGCACCCTGGCGCCGCGCGCCTATTACTTCACGTTCGAGGCGCTGACCATCGCCTCCGTGCTGGCGATGTATCTGATCGTGCGCTCCCCGCTCGGCTACTTCATGCGCGCCGTCCGGGACGACGAACTGCGCGCCGCCAGCCTCGGCGTCAACACCACCCTGGTGAAGGTCTCGGTCTTCACCATCGCCAGCGCCTTCGCCGGCCTGGCCGGCGCTTTCTTCGCGCATTACACCGTGGTGCTCAGCCCGCAGATGGCCGACTTCAGCGAGATGGCCAAGCTCATCATCATGGTGGTGGTCGGCGGCCTCGGTTCCTTCGCCGGGCCGCTCATCGGTGCCGCGCCGGTGCAGGCGCTCACCACCTACCTCGCCAAGTACGGCGAATGGGACATGGTGATCTACGGCCTGGTGGTGATCGCGTTGATGCGCAGCCATACCGGCGGCCTGGTCGCCATCGCCAGGCAGATCATGGCCCAGGTGCGGGGCCGGTCGCGCTGACGGCGGCGATGCCGTAGAATGCGGCCGCCCAATCGGGAGGAGCAACCATGCGGTTCGGCGTCGCCTTTCCCACCACCGAGATCGGCACCGACCCTGCGGTCATCCGCGACTTCGTGCAGACGGTCGAAGGCCTCGGATACGACCACCTGACCTGTATCGATCACGTGCTGGGCGCCCGCAGGCCGCTCAACGAATGGCGCGCCTATTACACCCGCGACAACATGTTCCACGAAGTGCTGGTGCTGTTCGGCTTCATCGCCGCGGTGACCAGCCGCATCGAGCTTGCCACTGCCATCCTCATCCTGCCGCAGCGCCAGACGGCGCTGGTGGCCAAGCAGGCGGCGGAAATCGACGTGCTGAGCCGCGGCCGGCTCCGGCTCGGCGTCGGCATCGGCTGGAACGAGATCGAGTTCGAGGCGCTGAACGAGAATTTCCGCAACCGGGCGCGGCGCATCGAGGAACAGGTCCAGGTGCTGCGCGGGCTGTGGACACAGGACCTGCTCACCTACAAGAGCGGATTCCACAGCATTACCGATGTCGGCCTCAACCCCGTGCCGGTGCAGCGGCCGATTCCGATCTGGCTAGGCGCCTTCGAGCCGCCGGCCGTGGCGCGCGCCGGCCGCATCGCCGACGGCTGGTTCGTCAATCCCCGCATCGCGCCCGGCAATGCCGCCGGCGATGCCATCGAGACATTTCGCAGCGCCGCGCGCTCGGCCGGCCGCGATCCGGCCCGGCTCGGCATCGACACCACCGTACATGTCGGCGGCAAGACGCCGGAGCAATGCGCGGCCGAGATCGAGGCCTGGCGCGCGCACGGCGCCACCCACGTCACCATCCGCACCATGTATGCCGGGCTGAGCTCGCCACGGCAGCACATGGATGTGCTCGGCAGGGTCCGCGCAGCCCTGCCCAAGACCTGAACGGGAGGAAATCATGCACGTCGGCGCCTCGATGTTCTTCACCGATTACTCGATGAGCCCGGGAGATTTTGGCCTGGCGCTGGAAGCGCGCGGCTTCGATTCGCTCTGGGCGCCGGAGCATTCGCACATTCCGGCCTCGCGCCGAACGCCGTTCCCGCAGGGCGGCGAGCTGCCGAAGAAATACTACGACGTCATGGACCCCTTCGTGACGCTCGGCGCCGCCGCCGCCGTCACCAAACGCATCAAGCTCGCCACCGGCATCTGCCTCGTCGTGCAGCGCGATCCGATCCAGACGGCGAAGTCGGTCGCCTCGCTCGATCAGGTCTCTGGCGGGCGCTTCCTGTTCGGCGTCGGCGCCGGCTGGAACGCCGAGGAGATGGAGGACCACGGCACGGTCTTCAAAACACGCACCCGCCTGTTGCGCGAACGCATCCTGGCCATGAAGGAAATCTGGACCAAGTCCAAGGCGGAGTATCACGGCGAGTTCGTCGATTTCCCGCCGCTGATGACCTGGCCCAAGCCGGTGCAGAAGCCGCATCCGCCGGTCATCATGGGCGGCAACTTCCCGCACGGGGCCAGGCGCGCGCTCGAGTACGCCGACGGCTGGATTCCCCACGCCACCCGCACCGAATACGGCGATGTCGTGGAATTCCTGCCGCGCTTCCGCCAGATGGCGGCGGAGGTCGGCCGCGACGCGGACACGGTCGCCATCACCGTCTACGGCGTCAACGAGGATCTCGCCTGGCTGCAGCGCTACCGCGATCTCGGCATCGCCCGCGTGGTGGTCAGCCTGCCGCCGGGACCGGCGAGCGACCTCCTGCCAGTGCTGGACCGCTGGGCCGCGCTGATCCGCAAGCTGGCGACCTGAGGCCGATCCGCCTCAAAGGCCCTTCGCCGCCGCCGCGTATTGATCGAGCAGCGGCAGGATCTTGTCGCGCGCCTCCGACGGCAGTTGCAGGATCACCCGATCGACGCCGGCATCGGCATGGCGCTTCAGTCCGGCGGCGTCGCGCGGACCGCCGAAAACGCCGAAGGACAGCGACGCCGGGTCGCGCCCCACTTCCGCCGCCATCTGGCGGAAGCGCGGCAGCATTTCCAGCGGCTCGAGCTGGCGGCCGCCGATCGGCATCCAGCCGTCGCCGAAGGCAATGGCCCGCTTGGCGGCGTGCGGAAAGGCGCCGCCGACGATGACCGGCGGATGCGGCTTCTGCACCGGCTTCGGCCATTGCATCATTTCGTCGAACTTGACGAACTCGCCGTGGTACGCCGCCTTCGACTTGGTCCAGATTTCCTTCATGGCCAGAATGCGCTCGCGCATCAGCTTGAAGCGGGTGGCGAAGACGGTGCCATGGTCCACCATCTCCTCGGCGTTCCAGCCGGCGCCGACGCCGAACAGGAAGCGCCCGCCGGAAAGCCGATCGACGGTAGCGACCTCCTTCGCCAGGTGGATGGGATCGCGCTGCACGACGAGGCAGATGCCGGTGGCGAGCCTGATCTTCTTCGTCGCCACCGCCGCCGCACCGAGCGCCACGAAGGGATCGTAAGTGTCGTAATAGACTTTCGGCAGCTCCGCATTGCCGGGCCAAGGCGACCGGCGGCTGGTCGGGATGTGACTGTGCTCCGGCAGCCAGAGCGATTCGAAGCCGCGCTCCTCCGCCGCCACGGCAAGCTCGTGCGGCGCAATGGCATAATCCGTGGAAAACATGGCGATGCCGACATGCATGGTGCGGTCCCTCCTCCTGGCCCCGGCAAGTCTAGCGCGGAATCGGCGATGCGGCCTATGGCCTTCCACCCGCGTTCCGCGCTACCGTCTGGACACGCCCAATACTGAAGCCGCACCAGCAAAACCAGGAGGAACCATGGCCCAGGCACCGACCACCGCACCCGCCAACCCGCGAGACCGGCTGCGCGGCACCGCGCCGAAACTGATCGAGCTCACCGAAAAGGTATTGTTTGGCGACGTCTGGGAACGGCCGGGGCTTTCCAAGCGGGATCGCAGCCTGATCACCGTCGCCACCCTGGTGGCGACCTATCGTCCCGAGCAGCTCCGCGGCCATCTCGATCGCGCGCTCAACAACGGCGTCACCAAGGACGAGCTGATCGAGCTCATCACCCACCTCGCCTTCTATGCCGGCTGGCCAGCCGCCATGTCCGCGGCGCAGATCGCCAAGGACGTGTTCGAGGCGCGATAGTGGGCAAGCGGCCGCTTGCCGGCACAGGGAGAACGACATGCAGGTAGGGTTCATCGGGCTCGGCACCATGGGTGCCAGCATGGCGGCGAACATGCAGAAGGCCGGCTACAAGCTGGTGGTGAACGACATCAACCGCGGCGCGGCGGGGCCGCACCTTGCCGCCGGGGCGGCCTGGGCCGACACGCCCCAGGCGGTCGCGGCGGAGACTGAGGTGGTCTTCACCTCGCTGCCCGGGCCGCCCGAGGTTGAAGCGGTGGCGCTCGGCGACAAGGGCATCCTCGCCGGCCTGCGCAAGGACGGTGCCTATTTCGACCTTTCCACCAATGCGCCGTCGGCGGTGCGGCGCATCCACAAGGTCTTCGCCGAACGCGGCTGCCACATGCTGGATGCGCCGGTGAGCGGCGGCCCGCGCGGCGCGGCGACACGCAAGCTCGCCCTCTGGGTCGGCGGCGAGCGCACGATCTTCGACCGGCACAAGGCGCTGCTCGACGCCATGGGCGACCAGGCGCGCTACATCGGCCCGATCGGCGCCGGCTCGGTCGCCAAGCTGGTACACAATTGTGCCGGCTATGCCATCCAGACGGCGCTGGCCGAGGTCTTCTCCATGGGCGTCAAGGCCGGCGTGGAGCCGCTGGCGCTCTGGGAAGCCGTGCGGCAGGGTGCCGGCGGGCGGCGGCGCACCTTCGACGGGCTGGTCGACCAGTTCCTGCCCGGCACCTACGACCCGCCCGCCTTCGCGCTCAAGCTCGCCCACAAGGACGTGACGCTCGCCGTCAACCTGGCACGCGAGTTCGACGTGCCGATGCCGATGGCCGAGCATGCGCTGAAAGAGCTGGCGGCGGGGCTCGAGCGCGGCTGGGCCGGGCGTGATTCCCGCGTCACCATGCTCCTGCAGCTCGAGCGCGCGGGGATCGACATCAAGGTCGATCCGCAACGCATCAGCGAGGTGCTGGCGCGCGACAAGGGCTGAGGCTACAGCACCGCTTCGGCGATCACGCGAAGCGCCTCGGTGCTGGCGCCGCTCAGGATGAGCGAGCCGACCGCGTGCGTGTTGGCCAGCGCCTTCCAGGCCTGCAGCCGGTCCTTGATGCGCGCCTTCGGCCCGACCAGCGAGGTCTCGTCGATCAGCGCGTCGGGCACGGCCGCCGCCGCCTCGGCGCGCTTGCCCGCCAGGAACAGGTCCTGAATCTTCGCCGCCGCGCCCTCGTAGCCCATGCGCTTGGCCAGGTCGTTATAGTAGTTCTTGTTGCGCGCGCCCATGCCGCCGAGATAGAGCGCCAGTTCCGGGCGGATGGCGTTGCGACAGGCCTCGATATCGTCGCCCATCCGAACGCGGACATAGGGCGCGATGTCGAACTCGGCCAGCGACTTCGGCCGGGCCGCCTTGGCCATGCCCTGCTGCACGGAAGCGACGATCAGGCTCGCCTTTTCCGGCGACATGAAGAAGGGCAGCACGCCATCGGCCATTTCGCCCGCGGTGCGGAGACCGGCGGGCGCGATCGCGGCGGTATAGATGCGCAGGCGCGGGTCGGGATGCATGATGCTCTTGAGCGGCTTGCCGAGGCCGGTGGCGCCCGGTCCGGCATAGGGGATCTGGTAGTACTCGCCCTTGAATTCGAGCGGCTTCTCGCGAGCGAATATCTGTCGGATGACGGCGATATATTCCTTTGTGCGCGGCTGCGGCTGGCCGAAGGCAACGCCGTGCCAGCCTTCCACCACCTGCGGTCCCGAAGGACCGACGCCGCAGAGAAACCGGTTGCCCGAGAGCGCCTGCAAGGTCATCGCCGTCATCGCGGCGCAGGCCGGGGTACGTGCGGGGATCTGCATGATGCCGGTGCCGGCCTTGATCTTCGTGGTGCGTGCCAGCACCCAGGCGACCGGCGTCACGGCGTCGGAACTGTAGGATTCGCCGGTCCAGACGGAATCGTAGCCGAGCCGTTCGGCCT
>DATKQA010000186.1:0-7854 GCA_035523835.1 Candidatus Sulfotelmatobacter sp. | reverse complement strand
GCATGCAGCCGACGGCCAAGGCCCTGGCGCTGGCCCCGGCGTTGTCGCAGGCGCTCGGCGCGTTCCGCCGCCTGCTGGCGCCGGCGGAAAGCTTTGCGCCGGCGACCAGCACCCGGCGTTTCGTCCTCGGCATGTCCGACTATGCCGCCTTCGCGCTCGCTCCGCGGCTCCTGGCCGAGCTTCGCGCCGCGGCGCCCGGTGCCGGCCTGGTCATCCGCCATGCCAGCCGCGCCCAGGGCTTCGCCATGATCGAGAGCGGCGAGGCCGAACTGATCGTCGGCAACTTCCCGCACCCGCCGGCGACGCTCGCCGGCGAAACCCTGGCCGAAGACGACCTGGTCGTCGCGCTGCGGCGCAGTCATCCGGCGCTGCGGCGCCGCTTCGATCTCGAGGCTTATCTCGCCTGCGAACATCTCAATGTCTCGCTGCGCGGCGAGCCGAGCGGCGATGCCGACGCGGTGCTGGGTCGCTTCGGCCGGCAGCGCCGCGTGGTGGCGACCGTCGGCCATTTCCTGGTGGTGCCGTTCCTGCTCTCGGCGAGCGACCTGCTCGCCACCGAGCCGCGACGGGTGATGCAGCGCTTTGCCAAGCCGCTCGGCCTGGCGCTGCGGCCGCCGCCGTTCGACGTCCCGGCCTATCGGATGACGCAGATGTGGCACCGGCGCATGGCCGACGATGCCGCGCACCGGTGGCTGCGCACGCTGCTTCGCAAGGCGGCGCGACGCGGGCGCGGGACCGATGCCTAGTGGCCGAAAACCTTGCGCAGCAGCGCCGTGGTCTGCTTGGCGGGGTCCTGGCGGATCGCCGCTTCCTCGCGGCCGAGATAGAGGAAGGCGGCGTCGATCGCCTTGTCGAGGGTGTAGTTGGTGAGATCAGCCTTGGCGTCGGGGACCAGCGGGATGCTCTTGTAGCGCGCCATCATCTGCTCGTAGCTCTTGACCGCGCCGACCTCAGCCAGCGACCGGTCGACGATGGGGCGCATGTCGTTGGCGAGCGGCACCGACATCTTGTTCTTGAAATATTGCGTGGCCGCGTCCTTCGGTCCATTGTAGATGGCGCGGGCATCGTCGAGCGACATGGCGGCGATGGCGTTCCAGAAGAGCTGCTTGGCCTTGGGCAGCGCCGCCTCGGCGGCGCGGTTGAGCCTGAGCTCCAGGTCGTCGGCCATCTTCGACATGCCGACCTTCTTGAGCGCGCCCTGCACCGTGTGCAGCGCCGCCGGCAGGGGAATGTGCACGTCCTTGCTCTTGGCGAAGCCATCGACCCGGCCGAGCGTATCGACTACCCGCCCGGTGCCGACCTTGAGCGCCTCCTTCAGCCCGGAGGCGATATCCCCGGTGCTGAGATTGGCGCCGGATGAACTGCCTTTCTGCAGCAGCGCCTCGCCCCGGTCGAGCAGCGAACCCTCGGCATGGGCGGCAACCGGCGGCAGCAGGATCGCCAGGACAACGAGGCAGCATCGGCGCATGGGGGAGGCCTCAATCGCGGACGTGGATGCCTGCAAGTATAGTTGGCAATCCATTGAGCCGGCGGGAATTCCGGCGTGCTAGGCTGTTGCAGCAGTTATCGTCGGTCATCCGGAGGCAACGATGAAATTCTACGATTGCAGCACCGCGCCGAGCCCGCGCCGCGTCCGCATATTCCTGGCCGAGAAGGGTATCACCGTGCCGACGGTGCAGGTCGATCTCCGCAAGGGTGAGCAATTGGGCGCAGCCTTCCGTGCCGTCAATCCGGACAGCACGGTTCCCGTGCTCGAACTCGACGACGGCACGCGCATCGCCGATATCGTCGGCATCTGCCGCTATTTCGAGGAGATCCAGCCGGCGCCGCCGCTCATGGGCCGCAATCCGGCGGAAAAGGCAGTGATGGAGGGCTGGCAGCGCTGGTGCGAGCGGGAATGCTTCTATGCGGTGATGGATGCCTTCCGCAACGCGACGCCGGGCCTGAAGGGTCGCGCCTCGCCGGGGCCCGACGACTACGAACAGATCCCGGCGCTCGCCGAGCGCGGCCGCGCCCGGGTGACGAGCTTCTTCCGCCGCCTGAACGAACGCCTGGCCGACAACGAGTTCATCGCCGGAACGGTCTATGGCATCGCCGATATCACGGCCATGGTTTCAATCGACTTCGCCGGCTGGATCAAGCTCAGGCCGACGGAGGATCAGCCGCACCTCAGGCGCTGGCATGCCGCGGTGAGCGCGCGGCCGAGCGCCAAGGCCTGAAGCGTCAACGGGGCTGACAACATGTTCCTCTAACCCCGGCCACCGTCCAGCAATGATCGCACGGCCGTGGCGAGGTCGCCGGGTCGGAACGGCTTTCGCAACAGCGGCGCCGATCCGACGGCGGCGTTGAGCGCATCGGAATCGGCAAAACCGCTGGCGAACAGGATGGGGATTCCGGGATAGTGTGCGCGCATCGCGATGGCGACATCGGCGCCGTTCACGCCCGGCATGGCGAAATCGAGGATGAGCAGGTCGGGCTTGAAACTGGGCACGATCGCCAACGCTTCCTCGCCGTCGAGGGCGAGACGCACCTCGTAACCAAGGTCGGTAAGAAACTCGCTCACCAGTTCCTGAACGTCGAGATCGTCGTCGATGATGAGCAGCTTCTCCGCGTTGCGGGAGCGCACGACTTCGGCCTCGTTTGCCGTCGCCGGGACGGCGGCGATGCCGGCCGGCGGCAACAGCAGGGTTACGGTCGTCCCCTTGCCCACCTCGCTCTTCAGCGTTACATCGCCGCCGCATTGCCGCGCAATGCCGTACACCTGCGACAGGCCAAGGCCGGTGCCCTTGCCGGCCGGCTTGGTGGTGAAGAACGGATCGAACGCGCGCGAGACCACCTCTCGCGACATGCCGTGACCCGTATCTGAAACGAGGATCGACGCGAGGCCGTCCTTTCCCGCAGCCGTCGTCGCAATGGTGAGGGTGCCCCCCTCCGGCATGGCATCCCTCGCATTGATGGAGAGGTTCAGGATGGCGAGTTCGAGCTGATTGGCGTCGGCCATCACCGTAGGCATCCCCGCATCCAACCGGAGCTCGATCGCGACATTGGGTCCGAGCGACTGATTGAGCAGCTCGCGCATCCCGACGATGACAGTGTTGACGTCGACCGGGGCTAGAACAAGCTTTTGCGTGCGCGAGAAAGCCAGAAGCTGGGCCGTGAGTCGGGCGCCGCGCTGTGCTGCCTTGAAGGCGTTGTCCGCCAGCCGGCGGATGCGCGTCTCCGTGGTGCGGTTGCGAATGAGGTCGAGGTTTCCGACCACCGCGGTGAGCAGATTATTGAAGTCGTGGGCGAGGCCGCCGGTGAGCTGGCCCACGGCCTGCATCTTCTCGGCTTGCACCAGTGCCGCTTCCGCCTTCTCGCGCTGCGCGATCTCGTCGCGAAGCTTGGCATTGGCCTCGGCCAGATCGGCGACACGGTCCTGCACCCGCTGTTCCAGGGATTCGTTGAGCCGGCGCAATTCGCTCTCGGAACGACGGATGCGCAGGAGCGCGTTGACGGCCGCACCGAGTTCAAGCGGCTCTGACGGCTGCACGAGATAGGAATCGGCGCCGGAATCGAGGCCGAGCGTGCGGTCAGAGGAAGAGACGAAGGTTGCCGAGGTCAGGAGCACCATCACGCCCGGCCACTTCTGCTTGATGGTGCGGCATACCTCGAAGCCGCTGAGGTCGGGAAGCTGCACATCGAGAAGCACGATGGACGGCATGTGCGCCTCCACCAGACGCAGTGCCTCCACGCCATTCACTGCCTCGATGACGTCGAAGCCCGCCTGGTGCAGGTCGTGGGTCTTCACGTAGCGCGGCGCGTCCCTGTCTTCGACATTGAGGACGAGAGGCCGCGCGGGCGTGTTCATTGCAGGTCTCGTGCGCTCGCGGCGTCGCGCAGGAACAGGGAAAGATTGTCGCGCGACACCATGTTCTTCGACATCAGCCGGACGCCGGCCGGCAGTTCGGTCCGCAGCTCGGGCGTAATCGACATCGACGTCAGTACGATAACGGGTATCGCGCAGACCCTCGGATCGGTAGACAGCTCCCGCAGTACCTGGAAGCCGTCCATCTCCGGCATCTGCAGGTCGAGCACGATCACGTCGGGCAGCCGATCCCGCGCGATACGCAGCCCGTCGCGGCCGTCGGCGGCATCCAGCACCTCGTAGTTCAGCTCGCCGTCGATCATCTGGCGGACTATGTAGCGGAAGGTTTCATCGTCATCGACGAGCAGAATGCGCTTCTTCCCCCCGCCGGCCGGCGGCGATGGCTGCGGCCGTGCCGCCGGACCAAACACGCTTGGGATGGTGAGGGTGAAGACCGATCCTTGGCCGACCACGCTCTCCACCCGCAAGGTACCGCCGAGCAACTCCGCAAGCGAACGCGAGAGCGGCAGGCCAAGACCGGTGCCCTTTACTGCTTTTTGTAGCTGAGAATCGAGCTGGGAAAATTCCTCGAAGATGCGCGCCTGATCCTTCGGGGCTATGCCGATCCCGGTATCGCGAACAGAGAAGATCGCCAGCTTGCTTTTCTCGACGTAACGCGCAATCACGCGCACCTCGCCGTGTTCGGTGAACTTGAGGGCATTGGAGACGAGATTGCGGAGGATCTGTGCCACCTTCGCTTCGTCGGTCACGAGTTCCGGCACATCGTCGGCGCATTCGAAGATCAATTCCACCGCCGCGCCGGCAAGCAGAGGTCTGAGCGCTCCGCGCAGGGCGCTGAACAGGTTCGGCACCGAAATAGGCCCGATCTTGACGCCGATCTTCCCGGCTTCCACCTTGGCGAGGTCGAGCAGGTCGTCGACCAGCTCGGTCAGGCTCTCCGCCGTGCGGCGAATATAGGTAACCTGCTTTTCCTGTTCCGCCGTCAGTTCACCGTCGACGCGTTCGAGCAGCAGCCGGCTCAGCGCCAGAATCGAGTTCAAGGGAGTGCGAAACTCGTGGCTCGCGTTCGACAGAAAGCGCGTCTTCAGCTCGCTCACTTTGCGCAACTGTTCGGCCCGCTCCTCCAGCTCGGCGTAAAGGGCAACCACGCCGCGGTTGGTGTCGGCGAGTTCGGCGCTGAGCTGATCGGCTTCCGCCTCGCGTCGGCGAAGCTCTTCCAGGCTTTGCAGCAGTTCGCGATTTTGTTCGTGCAGGGCCGCCAACGGATCGATCGCGCCTTCGCGCTTCAGGATCGAGACGACCTCGGACAGTTTCGCCGGCGTCAACGGGCCGCCGCGCTCGCGCAGGCGCTGCCCGAGTTCGACCAGGGTGCCTTTGCCGGGCTGCGATTCGATGCTGAAGCGATCGACCAGGCGCCGGGCCCCGAGCAGTCCGAGACCCATGCCGGTCGAGGAGCGATACTGGCCATCGAGGATGGCCGGCAGATCAGCGATGCCATGGCCCCGGTCGCTGATGCGAATTTGCAGAACCTGTTCGCCGTCCGCGATGGCGATGGCGAATTCGGCGCGTCCGCCACCGGCATAGGTGAACGCGTTGCGGGCGATTTCCGATACGGCCGTGGCGATGCGCGTCTGGTCCTGGCGCTGGAACCCGATCAGTTCGGCGATGCGCCGCGCTCTCTGCCGCGTGCCGACGACGTCGGCCGCGGTCTCGATTGACATGGCGGTGAGGGGCCAATTCGTCGCGCCCGTCGTCATGGCGGGGTGCCCGCCGGCCATTTCCCGACCAGGACCGTGGCATCGTCGTGATGGCGAGAGAAATCGCGATAGAGAACGGCGGCGATCAGGGTCGGGTGCGCTGCCTCCAGGTTGGGGTAGCGGGACAGCGTCAGGCCTGCTCGCAGGCCGTCCGAGTAGAGTATGATCAGACCGTCCTGGAAGGGATATTGGAAGGCCTGGATCTTTCGCACGTTGTAGCCGGCCGTGCCCGGCATGCATACCATCTGCTTCGCCTCGCCGCGGACGGCGAGAATACCTGTGACGTTGCCGATCCCGGCGAAGATCACTTGCTTCGTGTCGGGATCGAAACGGGCGATGGAAACCGCCGCGCCGCGGGTCAAGCGCAGGCCGCCGTGCACGTAATCGAGCAGTGTCGGCACCTGATGCCCTCGAAAGCGGTGAAACAGGCGGACCGCTTGCACGGAGGCCTCGGCCGCCGCCTGCCCATGGCCGAGGCCGTCGGCGACGAACAGGGTGGCGGCCGCCCCGCTTCGCTCGATGGCCCAGGAATCGCCGCAGACGCTTTCGCCGGGCTTGGCGATGGACACGGCGCCATAGCGGGCCGGCGCCGGCGAGCCCGGCCCGGTGCGTCCCTTGGGGTCGATCTGCGTCAAGACCGCGGTGCCGACGCCCAACCAGGACGCGATGTCGACGAAATCGGCTTGCCGCACCACGGCGCCGAGGCCATGACCGGCCGTGCCCGCGCTGGAATAACCGTCTCTCAGGCAACCGCCGACGTCGGCCATGCCACGACCCTGGTCGAGCGCCACGATCTGCAGGTTGTTGCCGTCCTCGTCGGTGCCGACGAGGATTTCTCCACCGTTCCCGTGTTTGACCAGGTTGGTGGCCAGTTCCGTCGCCACCAGCGCGGCACGGCCGCCATCGGCCTCGCCGAAGCCCTGTTGCCGCGCCATCGCCGTGGCGTGTCGGCGGGCTTCGGCGACTTGGCTGGTGTCCTTCACGGCAATAGCGATCATCAGGATTTCCAACGCGTGATGGTGACTTTGGTGCCGGCGCCGACCTTTGATTCGATGAAAAAATCATTGCACAGCCGCCGCGCTCCGCCGAGGCCGAGGCCGAGCCCGTTTCCGGTAGTGAAGCCGTCCCTGAGGGCGGCCTCGATGTCCGCGATACCGGGGCCATGGTCTTCAAAACACAGCCGCAGGCCCGTCCTGCCGCCATCGGCGAACCGTTCCATATGGACCTCGCCGCCGCCGCCATAGTCGAGCGTGTTGCGGGCAAGCTCGCTCGCCGCGGTAACGATCTTGGTCTGGTCGACCAGGCTGAGCCCCGCCTCGACCGCCAAGGTTCGTGTTGCCTGGCGAACCCTGACGACATCGTCGGATGACCGGATGGCGAGGCGCTCAGTCCTCGTCGTCGCCATTGTAGTCCTCCGGGCGCCTTTTGATCAGCTGCATGCCGCGCTCGACGTTCAGCGCGGTCTTGACGCCTGACAGCGACAGGCCGAGCTCGACGAGGGTGATGGCCACCGCCGGGCGCATGCCGACGACGACCGTCTCGGCATCGAGGATGCGGGATACGGAAGCGATGTTGTCCAGCATGCGGCCGATAAAGCTGTCGACGATTTCCAGCGCCGATATGTCGATGAGCACGCCCTTGGCGCCGAATGCGACGATCTTGCTGGTCAAATCCTCCTCCAGCGCCGTCGCCAGGCGGTCGTGCATATCGACTTGGATGGTGACGAGAAGGGAATCGCCAAGCTTCAGGATCGGGATGCGGTCCATCGCTATTCGGCCGTATTGGCAGGTTTCTGCTGCCGATCCCGTTCCGTGGCCTTGGTTTTTGTCACCGTCCGCCCGGTGCGCCGCAGGGCGAGCGAGAGGGCATCGGCAAGCGTCGCCTTGGAGATGACGTTCAGCTCGACGCCGAGATGGACGATCGTCTGGGCGATCTGCGGCCGGATGCCGCTGATGATGCAATCCGCGCCCATCAGCCGCGCGGCCGAAACCGTCTTGAGCAGATGCTGCGCCGTCAGCGTGTCGACCGTCGGCACTCCGGTGATGTCGATGATCGCAATTCCGGCGCCCTGATCGACGATCTGCTGCAGCGCATTGTGGAAACCCGCGCGGAGATCGCGATCATCGATATCACCGGCGTCCCCACCGTGGACACCCTGGTGGCGCAGCACCTGCTGAAGACCGTCGCCGCGGCGCGGCTGATGGGCGCGGATTGCATCATCAGCGGCAT
>DATKQA010000185.1:0-11638 GCA_035523835.1 Candidatus Sulfotelmatobacter sp. | reverse complement strand
CGCCGAAGTGGTGGCCAAGCGCTACAAGGTCAGCCGCGAGTACCAGGACGAATACGGCCTGCAGAGCCAGCTCCGCAACGGCGCCGCGCAGCAGGCCGGCCGGTTCGACCAGGAAATCGTGCCGATGAAGACCACGAAGCTGCTGGTCAACAAGGAGACCGGCGCGACGCTCGAAGAAGAGGTGATGCTCACCGCCGACGAGGGCGCGCGGCCGGATACGACGCCGCAGGGCCTCGCCGCCCTCAAGCCGGTGCGCGGCGAAGGTTTCTGCATCACCGCCGGCAATGCCAGCCAGCTTTCCGACGGCGCCTCGGTCTGCACCGTGATGGACGGCAAGCTCGCCGAAAAGAAGGGCCTGCAGCCGCTCGGCATCTACCGTGGCCTGGCCGTGGCCGGCTGCGAGCCGGACGAAATGGGCATCGGCCCGGTGTTCGCGGTGCCGATGCTGCTGAAGCGGCACGGGCTGAAGATGGACGATATCGACCTCTGGGAACTGAACGAGGCCTTCGCGGTGCAGGTGCTCTATTGCCGCGACAAGCTCGGCATCCCGAACGACAAGCTCAATGTCGACGGCGGCGCCATCGCCATCGGCCATCCCTTCGGCATGAGCGGCTCGCGCATGGTCGGCCACGCCCTGATCGAGGGCAAGCGGCGCGGCGCCAAGTACGTCGTCTGCACCATGTGCATCGGCGGCGGCATGGGTGCGGCGGGCCTGTTCGAAGTCGCCTGAACCCGGACTGATCCATTCGCGAAGGCCCCCGCGAAGCCGCATCCTCGCGGGGGTCCGCGTTTCGACCTAGCGGCGGCTCACGCCGCAGCCCTGCAAAAATAGCTGCGCACAATATTTCGCCCTGGCGGCGATGGCTGCCGCGTCGGGGATGCTCCCCTTGCCGAGCATGATGCCGCGCTGCGGCTCCATGATCATCATGCCGCGCAGCGCCTCGGCGGCAAGCGCGGGGTCGCCCGGCGCGACCTGGCCGCGCCGGCACTGACGTTCGAGCCAGGCGGCCATGGCCTCCCGCGTCTGCACGATGGCGGTGGTGTGGAAGCTGGTCGCCAGCTCGGGGAAACGGTGGCATTCGCCGATGACCAGCCGGGTTATGCTGATCGTGTCCTCGCTCAGCGTCAGCTCGCCGTAGGTCCGCAGCATGCGCTCCAGCGCCTCCTGGAGCGGCAGCCGGTCGAGGGCATCGAGGTCGAGCGCCAGCAGAAAGCGCTCGATCCGGTCGGCGAGGACCCGCTGGAACAGTTCCGCCTTGGTCGGGATCAGCCGGTACATGGTCTTGGTCGAGACCCCCGCACGTCGCGCCACCGCGTTCATGCTGGTGCCGGCATAGCCCAGCGCCTGAAATTCCTGCCGCGCCGCCTCGAAAATGAGCTGCAGGGTTTCGCTGTCGGGGCGGATTTGCGGCCGCCCGCGTGACCGTCGTAACACTTCCGCATAATCGCGCATGGCAATTTTCCAAAATATATTGACAGGGAGTTTATAGAATATATTTTGGAAAATATCAAGTTTCTTAACTAGAGAACAACGGGTCACGGAGCACTAAAATGACAAACTATTCCGGCAACTTGACCTTAGCGCGCAACCTTTCGACCACGGCCGAAGGGCCGGCGCCTGCGGCGCTGTTGGCACCGGCGGCGGCGTCGGAACTGTCCCCGAGCCCGGCGCAGCCGCCGGCGGCCAGGCGCGGCCGCGCCCGCAAGCTGCTGCTTGCCGGTGCCGGCCTCGCGGCACTGGCCGGGGTGGCCTACTTCGGCTGGCAATACTGGAACGTCGGCCGCTTCGAGGTGGCCACTGACGATGCCTATGTCCAGGCCGACAACACCACCATCGCCCCCAAGGTTTCCGGCTATATCGGTGCCGTTCTGGTCGGCGATAACGAGCGGGTGCGCGCCGGGCAGGTGCTGGCCCGCATCGACGACCGCGACTTCAAGGTGGCGCTCGAGCAGGCCAGGGCCGATGTGGCGGCGGCCGAGGCCGTGGTGGCCACCAAGCGGGCGCAGCTCGACACGCAGCAGTCGATCATCCAGGCGGCGCGCGCGACCATCGGCGTCGACCAGGCGACCCACGCTTTCGCCCAGCAGGACAACAAGCGCTACAAGGCGCTTGCCGCCACCGGTTTCGGCAGCCTGCAGAATGCCGAACAGGCCTTGTCGCGCACCGCGGCGACCCAGGCGGCCGTCGCGCGCGACACCGCCGCGCTGCAGGCGGCGATCGGCCAGGTCGACGTGCTCAAGGGCGAGTTGGCCCAGGCCGAGGCGACCTTGCTGCACAACCGGGCGGTGCAAGCGCAGGCCGAGCTGAATCTTTCCTACACCACCATCACCGCGCCGCAGGACGGCGTCGTCGGCGCCCGCACGCTCCGCGTCGGCCAGTATGTACAGGCCGGCACGGCGCTGATGGCCGTGGTGCCGCTCGATGCCGCCTATGTGATCGCCAACTTCAAGGAGACGCAGCTCACCGGCGTGCGCCCCGGCCAGGCGGTCGAGATCGGCGTCGATACCTATCCCGGCGTCACCTTCACCGGCCACGTGGACAGCATCGCGCCGGCCAGCGGCCAGGAATTCGCCCTGCTGCCGCCGGACAATGCCACCGGCAACTTCACCAAGGTGGTGCAGCGCATCCCGGTGAAGATCGTGCTCGACCCGGCGGGCGCCGCCGCCGACGTGCTGCGGCCCGGCATGTCGGTCACGCCCTCGATCGACACCAGGCCACGCAAGGGCTGAAGCAAAGCGCCCCCAAGGAGGCGATCATGTCCGTAACCGCACAAGCCCTGCCGCTTGGCGCCGACATCGCCGGCAGCGCCGCCCCGGCGCACGACAAGGCGAGCCTCACCGCCTGGATCGCTGTGCTCGCCGGCATGATCGGCGCCTTCATGGCGATCCTGAACATCCAGATCACCAATGCTTCGCTGCTCGACATCGAAGGCGGCATCGGCACCGGCGTCGACAACGGCGCCTGGATCTCCACCTCCTACCTGATCGGCGAGATCGTCGTCATCCCGCTCACCGACTACCTGAGCCGCGTCTTCTCCTTCCGCCGCTACATGATCGTGAATACCATTCTGTTCCCGCTCTTCTCCATCGCCTGCGCCTTCACCCACGATCTCGGCTCGATGATCGCCATGCGCGGCCTGCAGGGCTTCACCGGCGGCATCCTGATCCCCATGGCCTTCACCATGGTGCTGACCAAGCTGCCGAAGGTGCAGCAGCCGATCGGACTTGCGCTTTTCGCCGTCTCGGTCACCTTCGCGCCGGCGATCGGCCCGACCATTGGCGGCTTCCTCACCGAGAACTACGGCTGGCAGACCATCTTCTTCATCAATGCGGTGCCGAGCGCGGTGATGGCCGTGGCACTGGCGCTGACCCTGGAGCGCGCGCCCATGCGGCTGTCGCTGCTGCGCCAGGGCGACTGGGCCGGGATCGCCACCATGGCCATCGGACTGTCGGCGCTGCAGACGGTGCTGGAGGAGGGCAACAAGGACGACTGGTTCGCATCACCGCTCATCCGCGACCTCGCCATCGTTGCCGTCGTCTTCCTTGCCGCCTTCATCTGCATCGAACTCAAGGTCGCGCAGCCGCTGGTCAATCTCCGGCTGCTCAAGCGGCGCAACTTCGGCATCGGCGTGCTGGTCAACGTGCTGGTCGGTTTCGCTCTGTTCGGCACGGTCTTCATCCTGCCGCAGTACCTCGGCCAGGTGCAGCGCTACAACGCCGAGCAGATCGGCAACGTGCTGGCCTGGACCGGCCTGCCGCAACTCGTGCTGATCCCGCTGGTGCCGCTCCTCATGAAGCGCTTCGACGTGCGCCTCATTGCTTTCGTCGGCATCGGCACTTTCGCCGCGAGCTGCTTCATGGACATCGCGCTGTCGCTCGACAATGCCGGCGACCAGTTCTTCTGGCCGAACGTCGTGCGCGCGATCGGCCAGGCGCTGGTGCTGACGCCGATCAGCACCATCACCACCGCCGGCATCGCGCCGAGCGAGGCGGGCGCGGCGTCCGGCCTCTCCAATATGCTGCGCAATCTCGGCGGCGCGGTCGGCACCGCCACGCTCGCGACCGTGCTGACCAAGCGCGAGCAGTTCCACTCGAACATCATCGGCCAGTCAGTGACGCTCTATCGCGACGAGGTGCGCGAGCGGATCGACGGTCTGACCCGCTATCTCCTCGCCCATGGCGCCGACCCCGCCGCCGCGCAGCACCAGGCCGTGATCGCCATCGGCAATGCGGTACGGCGCCAGGCGCTGATCATGGGTTTCAGCGACACCTTTGCCATCATCGGCATCATGCTCGCTGTCGCCGCCGTCGCGGTGCTCTTTGCGCGCAAGGCCGCTGCCGGCGCCGGCGGGGGCGGCGCTCACTGAGGGCTTTCGGCTATTTCCAGCACTCCACGAGAGCGGTGAACCCCTTCGCGGCTTCGCCGACATCCGCGGCCTCGAGATGCAGGTTCGAAGCAGCACCGCGATAGGGAACGTGGTTGGCGTCGAGAAACTGCCGCAACACCAAGAGCTTGATGGCGAAATTCACGTTCTGCGGGACGATGCCGCCGGTACTCGCCATGCGCGCCGCATCGAGCTCGGCGCTGACCACGCCGACGACGTTGCCGCTGAGGTCGAGCAGCGGGCCGCCGCTGTTGCCGGGCTGCACCGGCGCCGAGATCTGCAGATAGCGCGGATCGTTGCGGAAGCCGGCCAGGGCACTGACCCCACCGGTCGTCACGTTGGCATCCTCGGCGAGCAGCCCGGTAAGCGGAAAACCGACCACGACGACGCCGTCGCCGGGCCGTATGTCGGCACCGGTGCGGAACGTGGCGGTCTTGCCCGGCGCGCCGGCGATTTTCAGTACCGCGAGGTCGTTCTTGCTGTCGCGGGCCAGGATTTCTGCCGGCATGCTGTCGGGGCCGAGATGGCGCACGCGCATATGGCCGCAGCCCGCCACCACATGATCGTTGGTGACGATGTGGCCGGCGGGGCTGACGACGAAACCGCTGCCGGTGGCGATCGGCGCCGCCAGTTCCGCCTCGCCCGCCCGCCGCGGCGCAGCCCGCTCGATACGTCTGCCGGCTTTGCTCTTCGGCACGAATTTCGCCACCTGGGCGTTGGCCCGCTCGCGCTGCGCCGGGGTCAAAGCCTGCGCCAGCGTCCGGTGCAGCGGTACGATCTTGTTGCGCAGCTTGCCGGACTCAAGGCCGCGCAGCGCCAGTTCCAGCCACTTGAAGGCCTGCACCTTGTCGCGCCGCGTGCCGACGCCGTTGGCATAGGCTACGCCGAGGTCGGCCTGCGCTTCCGGCAGGCCCTGGTTGGCCGCCTTGCGCAGCCATTGCACGCCGAGCTTCTCATCGACGGCCGTGCCGAGACCACCGATATAGCAGCGCCCGAGCATCGCCTCCGCCAGCGCATAGCCCTGCGCCGCCGACTTCTTGAGCCAGGCGACCGCCTCTTTGATGTCGCGCGCGACGCCGGCGCCGACGTCGTAGGCCATGGCGAGGTGATACTGGCCGATGGCAAAGCCCTGCTCGGCCGAGCGGCGGAACCAGGTTGCGGCTTGCGCCTGATCGACCGCCACGCCGAGACCGTCACGATAGGCTTCGCCGAGGAAATTTTGCCCCGCCGCGCTGCCCTGCTCGGCCGCGCGGCGAAACCAGGCCACCGCCTTCTGGTCGTCGCGCGGCACCGCCTCGCTGCCGGTGCCGTAGATCGCGCCGAGCAGGACTTGCGCCGTGGCGTCGCCCTGTTCGGCCGGCGGCGTGAGTTCCTTCACGGCAGCGGCGAAATCGCCCCGCTCATAGGCGACGATGCCGCCCACCGTATCCGCCTGCGCGGCAAAGACGAGGCAGCAGCAGACAATAACAATAAGGAAGAGACGGATTGGCACGGCGCAATCCCCCCGGTTGCGAACGTGCCCTAGTCATACCCCGCCCGACTTGGTTTCGTCAGCCGCCAATTTGGCCGGGCGGTCAGAGTACCATCTGCGTCTGCGTCACCAGCGCCACCAGGCGCCCTTCCGGGGTGGTGACCCGGGTCTGCCAGATTTGCGTCCGCTTGCCGCGATGCACCGGCGTCGCCTCGCCGATCACCTTGCTGCCGACCGGCGCCGGGGCGATGAAGTTGGTCTTGCTCTCGACCGTGGCGGTGCCGGCATCGGCCGGGATATTGACCACGGTGCCGACGGCACCGAGCGTGTCGGCGAAGGCCATGATGGCGCCGCCGTGCAGGATCGCCGGCCGGGTGCAGAGATCGTCCCGCACCAGCATTTCGGCAACGATCTTGTCCGGCGCGACGCTGACGTACTCGATGCCCAGAAGCTTGGCGAAGGGCAGAATGCGTTCCCTGATCTCGGCGAGCTTGTCCATGAAGTCCTCCCTGCGATGGCAGGAGCCTCGCCGATGACGCCAGGAGAATCAATTACGTCGGAGGTAATGACGGCACGCTAGGCCGCGGCGGCGGCCCAGTCGAGGAATACCTGCCGCGTCGCCGCATCCGCCGGGAAAAAGCATTCGATGCGGATCTCCTGCAAGGTGACGTCGTGCGGCGTGCCGAGCGTGGCAATGGTGGTGAACAGGCGGAGCGCGGTGTCGCCCTTGCGGAACTCTACGATCAGCACCGGCTCGGGCATCGGTTGCACCGGCGGCAACGACGAGAGGCTCGGCACGCCGGGATAGGCGAGCAGCCGCTTGAGCAGCGCCGCCGTCTCCGCCGTCCCGTCGGCCAGCGCATCGGCCTGGACGCCGCGGATGAGATGGAGTGCCGCCGCCTGCCAATCGACGATGTAGGGGCGCAGTCCATCGGGTGAGACCATCGCCTCCGCCAAGTTGACCGGACCCTCGGGTGCCGCACCGAGCAGGAAGGCGGTGAGCCGCACCGCGCCCGCATTGGCGCGCAGCAAATTCCAGCGCCGATCCACCACCAGCGCCGGAAACGGCTCCTGCTGCGCCAGCATGTGATCGAGAGCGTGATTGACCTGCGCCAGCTCCGGCGCCGCCAGGTCGCTCTCGCGCCAGGCCGGGGCGAAGCCGGCGGCCAGCAACAGCGCATTCTGCTGACGCAGCGGCACGTCGAGCGCGGTGGCGAGCGCCAGCACCATGTCGCGGCTTGGGCGCGAGCGGCCGGTTTCCAGGAAGCTCAGGTGCTTGGCCGAGATGCCGGCGGTCAACGCCAGGTCGAGCTGGCTCAGGCGCCGCTGCTTGCGCCAGCGTGCCAGCATGTCGCCGATCGCGGTGCCTTCCGCCTCCGACAAGGCGCTGTTGCCCATCAATCGATCTTAGCCCGGATTTTCGGCCCGATGTCGTCGGCGAAAAATTAGTTGACTAGGAAACTACGTGCTGATAGTTTCCTTGGCAACTGATGGAGCCCGAGCATGGCGAAACCGCCGGCAGCCAATCCGATCGAGGCGCACCTGGGCTACTGGCTGCGCTTCGTCTCCAACCACGTCTCGCATGCCTTCGGCCGCAAGCTGGCGGGACGCGGCGTGACCGTGGCGGAGTGGGTGGTGCTGCGGGAATTGTTCGAGGCGGACCGGGTGGCGCCGAGCCGCCTCGCCGAGCGGCTCGGCCTGACCCGTGGCGCCGTCTCCAAGCTTGCCGACCGGCTGGCCGCCAAGTCCCTGGCGACGCGCATGGCGAACGGCGATGACCGGCGCTACCAGGCGCTGGTGCTGACCGCCGAGGGCCGCGCCCTGGTGCCGAAGCTCTCGGCGCTGGCCGACCGGAACGATGCCGAGTTCTTCGGCCATCTCGGCCAGGCCGAGCGCGAGTGGCTGATCGCCGCCATGCAGGCGATCGTCCGTCACCACGACCTGCGCACCATTCCCGTCGATTGACTCCCAGACCCGCCATCCCAGGAGACAGCCATGGACAAGCACACACAGGAAATCATCCAAGAATGTTCCGCCGGTTCCGTTCAGGGCCGCCTCACCTTCCCCGAGGTGGTACGCAAGCTCACGGCAGCCGGCATCGAGCAATATCACGCCGATCTCCGCCGCACCGAGAAGACCTATTACATGCCCGACGGCGCCTCGCACGTCACGCCGAGCGTCGCCGTGCGCACGGTCCCGGCGGCCGAGTTCGCTGCCGTCGGCATCGTCGCCGCGCTGAAATCCATCCAGGCCGGCAAGACCGACTATCGGACCTTCTGCGAGGAGATCGCTGCTGCCGGCTGCGTCGGCTATCTCGTCTGCATCGGCGGACGCCGCGCGGTCTACTACGGCCGCAAGGGAGACACCTATGTCGAGCCGTTCCCGGCGGCGCTGTAGCCGCCGGTAGGCACCAGGTCAATCAGGTGAGCGCGCGGAGTTCCCGCCGCAGGCCGTCGGCGTCCCGCGCCCCGACCAGATCCTCGATCTCGCCGTGGGCCGACTTCCAGATCGGCACGGCTTGCGCAAGCAGCCTGCGGCCCGCCGCCGTCAGGCCGATCCGCCGGCTGCGCCGGTCGATCGGGTCGGCAGCCACCTTGATGAGGCCGCGCCGCTCCAGCGGCTTCAGCGCCGCGGTCAACGTGGTGCGATCCATGGCCAGCAACGCCGCGACCGCGCCCATGCCGGCCGGCTCGTCGCGGTTGAGCGCCATCAGCAGCGAGAACTGCCCGTTGGTCAGGCCAAGCGGCCGGAACGCCTCATCGAAGCGTCGTGCCAGCGCGCGTGCCGCGCGCTGCACATGCAGGCAGAGACAATGATCGCGCACGTGCTCGGTGAGCGCGACGGGAATTTCTGGCATCCTTGACATGGCGAAATACTGTTGATATCAACGTAATAAGTCAAGGACAAAGCGAGTTCGTGCATCGAGCGCCAGGAGGACATCATGCCGCAGCACCCCGTCGTATCCCGGGACGAATGGTTGGCCGCGCGCAAGGCGCTGCTGGTCAAGGAAAAGGAAGCCTTCAGGCTGCGCGACCGCATCAACGCCGAGCGCATGGCGCTGCCCTGGGTCAAAGTGGAGAAGGCCTATGCCTTCGACACGCCGGCGGGGCGCAAATCGCTGGCCGATCTCTTCGCGGGCCGCAGCCAGCTCATGGTCTATCACTTCATGCTCGGTCCGGGCTGGCCGGCAGGCTGCACCGGCTGCTCGTTCCTCGCCGATCATCTCGACGGCGCGCTGCCGCATCTCGAACATCACGATGTGACCCTGACCGCGGTGTCGCGCGCACCGCTCGGCGAGATCGAAGCCTACCGGAAACGCATGGGCTGGTGCTTTCCCTGGGTTTCCTCGTTCGGCAGCGATTTCAACTACGACTATCGCGTTTCCTTCACCGAGGCGGATCTGGCCAAAGCGACGATCGACTACAATTTCACCGCGACGCCGCGGGCGCAGGCGAATGACGAACTGCCCGGCCTCAGCGCCTTCTACAAGGACGCCTCGGGCCAGGTTTTCCACACCTATTCCAGCTATGCCCGCGGCGCCGAGGAACTGATCGGCACCTTCATGATCCTCGACCACGCTCCCTTGGGCCGCAACGAGAAGAGCATCATGGATTGGGTACGGCGCCATGACGAATATGAGGACGCGCGTCGGGCAACATCCTGCTGCGACTGAGCGCCGCGTCTACGGCAGCGCAACTTGCCGGCATTTGCGGCAAATTTTAGCGACTTGGCGACGGCCTAAACCATGCCTGTTTACGCGCTGGTAAGACCGATCCCCTAGCCTAGCCCGCGCACCGGGACGTGGCGGCGCCGCAGGCCTTGCCGCGCCGCGTCCGGGTACCGTTGCCAAGAAGGGGCCGCCGGCATGAGCGAGCAGGATCAAGCGACACCGATTGCCTCGCCGGCGGGAAGCCTGCCGCGCAACATCGCCATGGCGCTCGCCCGGCATCAGAAATTCGCCCGCGGCCTGCCGCTCGGCGCGCGCGGCAATCTGGCCTACGTGGATTTCTGCGGCGTCGGCCTGGTCGGGCTGCAGTTGCACTCGCTGATCGCGCCCGGCGCCAATTTCAGCCGCTGCAACCTGTCGCGCACGGATTTGCGCTTCGCCGATCTTTTCGGCGCCAACCTGGAAGCGGCCAATTGCTCGAGCACGAACTTCCAGCGCAGCGACCTGCGCGGCGTGCGGCTGCGCGGCGCCACCCTGATCGGCGCCAATTTCGCCGAGGCCGACATGCGGCCGGGCTATCTGGTCGCGGCCCGGGTCAAGGCGCGCGGCGCCAACTTCGCCCAGTCGAATTTCGACGGCGCCGATATGGAAGAAGCTGAGCTCGAGCGGACCAATCTCGTCGGCAGCAGCTTCGTCCGCAGCAACCTGCATGGCGCGGCGCTGAACGAGGCCGATCTCACCGGCAGCGACATGCGCGGCGCCAATCTCTCCCGCGCCAAGCTGAAGGGCGCGGTGCTGGTCGACGTCGACCTGACCGGCGCCGATCTTCGCGGCGCCATCCTGCGCGGCGCCAATCTCGCCGGCACCAATCTCACCGGGGTCAATCTGCAGGGCGCCGACCTCAGCAACACCATCCTGACGCCGGACGAGGCCGACCCGCTGGCCAGCCTGGAGGAATGCGTGCGCGCGCACGAGGCCTGGGTCGCTTCCAGCGGCCGCGCCGGCCAGCGCGCCGTGCTGGCCGGGCGGCAACTGATCGGCATGACGTTTTCCGGCCGCGATCTTTCCGGCGCCGACCTCTCGGGCGCCGATCTCAGCCGCACCGCGCTCGACGGCGCCAAGCTGCGGCTCAGCGACCTTTCGGAGGCGAACCTGACGCGCGCCAAGCTGACCGGCGCCGACCTTTCCGGCGCCGATCTCAGCAAGGCCATCCTCTGCTTCGCCGACCTGCGCGAGGCCCGGCTCGACATCACCGAGCTGCTCGACGCCGAGGAGCGGCCGACCGGCCATTGGCGCCCGACCTTGCTCACCGACGCCAACTTGCGCAATGCCGATCTCTCCGCCGCCAGCCTGCATGGCGCGCGGCTCGACGGCGCCAATCTGTCCGACGCCAAGCTCGCCGGCGCGAAACTCGTCGAATGCTCGCTCAAGGGCGTGAAGGCGGAACGCACCAGCCTCACCCAGCTCGGCCGCCGCAAGGCCTGAGGTCTCCGGCTAACTGTCGCCAGCGCCGCTCCAGGCCAAGGCATCGTCGGCCAGCTTGCGCAGGAGCCGCACCAGATCGCGCCGGTCCTTCCGGCTCCAGCGCGCCAGCATCGGTCCTATCAGCTTCTCGCGCGCCGCGTCGAGCGCCGCGCTCATCGCCAACCCCTTGTCGGTTATCGCCGCCTGGCGCACACGGCGGTCGCCGCGGGCGGCCCGGCGGGTGATCAGGCCGAGGCGGGCCAGCTTCGCCACCTGGCGGCTGACGGTCGAGTGATCGCGCCCGACCAGCTCCGCGAGCTCCACCACCCCGATCGGCCCGCGCCGGGCGATGCGCACCAGAAGCGGAAAAAGCGCCCGGTCGAGCGGGATGCCGGCGGCCTCGATCAGCGCCGCGTCGGGCCGCGGGCTGTTGGTCACGCCGATGAGATCGAGCAGGGCTTCGTGGAGCAGGCGGATCTCCGTGGGCATATGTGCATTATACACATTTCTCTTGACGCCGGCCAGCCGCGCGTTTATGTGTACTTTACACATATAGGAGCGAACCATGGCCACGCCCTTCGCCACCGACGTGTTGATTGCCGGCGCCGGCGCCGCCGGCCTCACCCTCGCCATCGATCTCGCCCGTCGCAA
>DATKQA010000184.1:0-6814 GCA_035523835.1 Candidatus Sulfotelmatobacter sp. | reverse complement strand
TGCAGGATCTTTGGCGCGTCCGGCGCCAGGCCCTTGATGGCGCGAGGCCGTCCCGGCCCGTCGCTCAGCGCCGCGGCGCAGATCAGCGCCTGTTGCCGGTAGGCGGTCATGATCGGCATCCGGGTGCTGCCGCCCTCGGTCGGATCGCCTCGTCGCCGCCGGTGTTCGGCGACGAGGCGGAGCCGCTTCTTCGGGTCGCGGCGCGGCTTCCAGGGGCCGGGTGCGACCAGGATATCGACCTGGTCGGCGGCGGAGACGCCGAGCAGGCCGAAGCCGAGCAGGCGGCAGAGCTTGCGCACGCGCGGGTCGCTTTCGCGGCCGCGCCGGCTCGGCGACAGGCGGACGGCGAGCCAGATTTCGTCGCAGGCGGCGGCACGCGCCACCCCCTGCAGCACGAGTTCGAGCGTGAAGCTCTGCTTCAATTCGCCGACGACGAGGAGCGGCGCTTCGCCGTCGCGGAGCGCCACCAGGTCGCAATTGCCGATTTCGCCCTTCACCGCGAAGCCGAGGCCTTCGAGATGGCGTTTGACGGGCAGGTAGAGCGAGGTCTCCAAGCCGATTGGCCTTCCGCAAATGCCGTTGCAGAATACAGGCATCGCTGTTCCCGGGAATAGGGTTTCCCGTCTGCTTTCGAGGCTCGGCATGCCAGGACCGCTGCACGGATTCCGCATTCTCGACCTGAGTGCCGTGGTATCCGGCCCCTACGGCACGATGATTCTGGCCGATCAGGGCGCCGACGTGATCAAGGTGGAGCCGCCCGGTCGCGGCGATTTCACCCGCAGCGCCGGCAACAAGAGCGGCGGCGAATCGGCGGCCTTTCTCAACAACAACCGGAACAAGCGCTCGATCGCCCTCGACCTGCGCCATCCCGACGGCGTGGCCGTGGTCAAGCGCCTGGCGGCGAGGTCGGATGTGCTGGTGCAGAATTTCCGCCCCGGCGTGGTCGAGCGCCTGGGCGTCGGCGAGGCGGCGATTCGCGCCGTGGCGCCGCGCATCGTCTATGTCTCGATCAGCGGCTTCGGCGAGGCCGGCCCGTTCGCCCACAAGCCGGTCTATGACCCGATCGTGCAGGCGCTCTCCGGCCTGGCTTCGATCCAGGGCGGTTCCGACAATGAGCGGCCGCGGCTGGTGCGCACCATCCTGCCGGACAAGCTCACCGCCATCACCTGCTCGCAGGCGATCACCGCCGCGCTCCTGGCCCGCGAGCGTACCGGCAAGGGCCAGCATGTCCGGCTCTCGATGCTGGATTCGGTGGTCGCCTTTCTCTGGTCCTCCGACATGGGCGCACAGACCTATGTTGATCGCGAGGTCGGCCAGCAGCGTGCCGCGAGCTTCATCGACCTGATCTACCAGACCCGCGACGGCCACATGAGCGTTGCGGTCATGACCAACGAGCAATGGGCGGCGCTGACCCGCGCTCTGGAACGTCCGGAATGGCTGGACGATCCGCGCTTCGCCAACACCGAGCTACGCGATCTCAACATCAACGAGCGGCTTGCCCTCACCCAGTCGGTGCTGCTGGAGCGGACGACGGCGGAATGGATGCAACGGCTGGAGGCGGAAGGCGTGCCCTGCGCGCCGGTGCTGACGCGGAGCGAGATGATCCGGCATCCGCAGATCCTGGCCAACGGCATCGTCGTCGAGACCGAGCATCCCAAGGCCGGGCGGCTGCGCCAGGCGCGCAATGCCGCGCGCTTCAGCGAAACCGTGCCCGAGCATCGCCGCGGCGCGCCGGGCCTCGGCGAGCATACCGCCGAGATCCTTGCCGAAGCGGGTTTTACGCCGGAAGAGGTCGCCCGCCTGCGGACGACCGCGCTCGGCGGCGCATAGGGAAGCGAACCAGGGAGAAGCGCCATGCAACGGTTTCCTGCCTGTCTCCTGATCGTCACCGCCGAGGTGGACGCCGCGGTCGAAGCCGATTGGAACCGGTGGTACGACGAAGTGCACCTGCCGGACGCGCTCAAGTGTCCCGGCGTGCTGCGCGGCCAGCGTTACGTGTCGGCCGGCGAGATTTCCGAAACGGTCGGCGGCAGGACCGAGAAGCTGCGCAAGCGCATCTATACCACCGTCTACGAGCTGGAGAGTCCGGCTGCCGTCGCGACGCCGGAATTCCAGGCCATGCGCGGCTGGTATCAATTCGCTCCCCATGTCCGCTCGCGAACGCAGACGGTCACCACCCTTGCCTGATCGCGGAGCCGGCGCCGATGAGGCCGCGTCGACCTGGATCGGACGCTCGCTGCCGCGGGTCGAGGACGCGGCCCTGCTGACCGGGCGCGGCCGCTTCATCGACGATCTCGGCGTGCCGCCCGGCACCTTGCACGCGGCGATTCTGCGTTCGCCCCATGCCCATGCGGCAATCGAGGCGATCGACGTTGCACGCGCCCGCGCCGGCCCCGGCATCGCCGCCATCCTCACCGGCGCGGACATCCGGCGGCTGACCTCCAGCCTGGTGGTCGGCGTGAAGGCGCCGATGGAATGCTGGCCGCTGGCGACCGACCGGGTGCGCTACGTCGGCGAGCCGGTCGCCGTCGCGGTGGCGCGCGACCGTTACCGGGCGGAGGATGCGCTGGACCTGATCGCGGTGCGCTATCGTCCGCTGCCGGCGGTCGTCGATCCGCGCGCGGCCCTGGCGCCGGATGCGCCCGTTCTGCATCCTGGCCTCGCCGGCAATCTCGCCAGCGACCGGTCGTTCCGCTACGGCGAGCCGGAGCGGGTATTTGCCGAGGCGCCGCACCGCATCGCCGTCGACGTCAGCTATCCGCGCAACGCCTGCACGCCGATCGAGACCTATGGCGTGCTGGCGGAATATGACGCGACGCTCGATGCCTATGACGTGCTGGCCAACTTCCAGGGACCGTTCAGCATCCATGCGGTCATCGCCCGCGCGCTGAAGGTGCCGGGCAACCGGCTCCGGCTCCGCACCCCGCCCGAATCCGGCGGCAGCTTCGGTGTCAAGCAGGGCGTCTTCCCCTATATCGTACTGCTGGCGGCGGCGGCGCGCGTGGCCGGCCGGCCGGTGAAGTGGATCGAGGATCGGCTCGAACATCTGGCGGCGTCGAGTTCGGCCACCAACCGCGTCACGCGGCTCGAGGCGGCGGTCAACGAAGCGGGCCGCGTGCTGGCGCTCGCCTGGGACCAGATCGAGGATTGCGGCGCGCACCTGCGCGCCCCGGAGCCGGCGACGCTCTACCGCATGCACGGCAACATGACCGGCGCCTATGACGTCAGGCACGTCGCCATCCGCAACCGCGTGGTGCTGACCAACAAGATGCCGACCGGCCTCAACCGCGGCTTCGGCGGTCCGCAGGTCTATTTCGCGCTGGAGCGGCTGATGCAGCGCATCGCCGTCGAACTGGCGCTCGACCCGCTCGCGGTGATCCGCCGCAATCTCGTGCAGCCCGCGGCCTTTCCCTATCGCACGGCGACCGGCGCCCTGCTCGATTCCGGCGACTATCCGGCGGCGGTGGCGGCGGCCGTCCGCGATGGCGGCCTGCAGGAATTGCAGCGCCGGCGCGCCGCCGCGCGGGCCGAGGGCCGCGTCTACGGCATCGGCCTGGCCGCGGTGGTGGAGCCGAGCGTTTCCAATATGGGCTATGTCAGCACCGTCCTGACCGCGGCGGAGCGCCGCCGGGCCGGGCCGAAGAACGGCGCCCAGGCCACCGCCACCATCAACCTGGACCCGCTCGGCGCAGTCAGCGTGCATGTCGCCTCCGTGCCGCAGGGCCAGGGGCACCGCACGGTGCTCTCCCAGGTGGTGGCCGATGCGCTCGGGCTCAGGCCTGCGGACGTGCGCGTGGTCACCGATATCGACACGGCGAAGGACGCCTGGTCGATCGCGTCGGGCAATTATTCCAGCCGCTTTGCGCCCGCCGTCGCCGGCGCGGCCCATATGGCGGCGGTGCGCCTGCGCGAACGGCTCGCCCGCATGGCTGCCGCGCAGCTCAACGTGCCGGCGGCGGCAATCGTGTTCGAGCAGGGCCAGGCGCGGGCGCGCGGCAATCCTGCCAATGCCCTGCCCTTCGCCCGCCTGGCCGCCGCCAGCCACTGGGCCCCCGGCACCGTGCCGGCCGATCTGGAGCAGCCGATCCGCGAGACCGTGTTCTGGACGCCGCCGGAACTGACGGCGCCGAGCGACGACGACCAGGTGAACAGCTCGCTCTGCCATGGCTTCATCTTCGACATCTGCGCCGTCGAGATCGATCGGGTCACGGCCATGGTACGGATCGACCGCTACGTCACCATGCACGACTGCGGCCGCATGCTGCATCCCGGCATGGTGGCGGGACAGATCACCGGCGGTTTCGCCCATGCCCTGGGCGCCGCGACCCTGGAAGAATTGGCCTATGGTGCCGACGGCAGTTTCCTGGCCGGCACCTTCGCCGACTACCTCGTGCCGACCGTGATGGAGGTGCCGGAGCCGATCATCCTGCATCACGAGACGCCGTCGCCCTTCACGCCGCTCGGCGCCAAGGGCGTCGGCGAGGGCAATTGCATGTCGACGCCGGTCTGCATCGCCAACGCCGTGGCGGATGCGCTCGGCATCGCCGATGTCGCTCTGCCGTTGATGCCGGCCCGGCTTGCGCCGTATCTGCATCCGCCCGAGACGGAACCGCCGGCCAAGGCTCCCGCACCGCTGGCGGTCGAGGCCGGCCAACGCCGGCTGTTCGGCGCGGGCAAGGCAGAGGTTGCCGCGCCGGCCGCCAAGGTCTGGGCCGTGCTGCTCGACCCCGATGCGTTGCTCCGGCTGGTGCCGGGTGCGCACGACATCGAAAAGCTGAGCGACAGCAAGTACCGAGCCGATGTCACGCTCGGCGTCGGCCCGGTCAGGGGCCGCTATCGCGCCGAGATCGCTCTCTCCGACATGGAGCCGCCCCGGTCGGTCACGCTCCAAGGTTCGGCGGAAGGCGCGCTCGGCTTCGGCGCCGGCGTCGGCCATGTCACGCTGTCGGAAGAATCGGATGTCACGACCATCGCCTATCGGTACGAGGCGGCGATCGGCGGCAAGCTTGCTTCCATCGGCGGCCGTCTGCTCGACGGCGCGGCCCGTGTCGTCATCGGGCAGTTCTTCCAGGCCCTCGCGACGGAGGCGGCCGGCCGGCGCCGCCGCGGTTTCTGGGCCGGGCTGTGGCGCCGGGCGGCGAGGGGCGGATGAAGCCGGCACCCTTCGACTATGTGCGCGCCGCGACGGCGGACGAGGCGCTGGCGGCGCTCGCGCAGGCGGGATCGGACGCGCGTATTCTGGCCGGCGGCCAGTCGCTGCTGCCCATGCTGAACATGCGGCTCGCGCGCCCGGGCGTCGTCGTCGACATCATGGGCGTCGCCGACTGGCGCAATGTGCGCGACGACGGCAAGACGCTGCGTATCGGCGCCGCCGTCCGGCAAGCGGCGCTGGAGCAGAGGCCGGACCTGGCGCAGCGCCAGCCGCTCCTGGCGGCGGCCCTGCCCTGGGTCGGCCATGTGCAGACGCGGAGCCGCGGCACCGTCTGCGGCTCCATCGCCCATGCCGATCCGAGCGCCGAACTGCCGCTGGTGCTGCTCGCGCTCGGCGGCCATGTCCATCTGCGTTCGCGCCGCCGGGCGCGCCGCCTGGCGGCCGAAGACTTCTTCACCGGCATGATGTCGACGGCGCGCGCCGACGATGAGATCGTCGAGGCCGTGTCCGTGCCGGCGGCTCGGCCCGGCACGGGCTATGCGTTTCGCGAAGTGGCGCGCCGGCACGGCGATTTCGCCATCATGGCTTGCGCCGCCGTGGCGGATGGAGGCGGCGTGCGCTTCGCCGTCGGCGGCGTCGGCGACCGGCCGATGTGCCGCCACCTGCCCTCGGCGGGCGCTGACACGCTGGACGAGAGCCTCGACCAATTCGCCTGGGCGCTCGATGCGCGCGACGACCTGCATGCGACGGCGGTCTACCGGCGCGAACTGGTGCGCCAGCTTGGCCGGGCCGTGATCCGGGAGGCCGAGCAATGCCGCGCCTGAGCGCCGATCGCCGGCATCGCGTCGACATCACGCTCAACGGGGTGCCGGCTTCCGGCGAAGCCGAGCCGCGCCTGCTGCTCACCGACTTTCTTCGTCACGTCCTCGGCGCCACCGGCACGCACGTCGGCTGCGAACACGGCGTCTGCGGCGCCTGTACGGTGGAAATCGACGGTCGTCCCGCCCGCGCCTGCCTGACCCTGGCGCTGCAGGTGGCAGGCGCCGACATTCGCACCGTCGAAGGGCTGGCGCCGGGTGTCGGTGAATTGTCCATGCTGCAAGAATGTTTCCGCGAGCATCACGCGCTGCAATGCGGCTTCTGCACGCCGGGCATCCTGGTGTCGCTCAATCATCTCCTGACGGAGAAGCCGCAGGCCTCGGCGGAGGCAATCCGCCATGTCCTGTCCGGCCATCTCTGCCGCTGCACCGGCTATGGTCCGATCGTCCGGGCGACGCTCGCCGCGCAGCAGCGCCTCAACGGAGGATCGTCCGATGCTTGACCTCGGCACCAGCTTCCTCGCCAGCGTGGCGCGCGACCCCGAGGCGATCGCGATCGTCGATGGCGAGACGCAGCTCACCTATGCCGCCTGGTTCGGCAGGATCTCGTCGCTGGTGGCCGGCCTCGGCGCGCTCGGCGTGAAGCACGGCGACCATCTGGTGACGGTGCTGCAGAACCGCTGGCAGGCGGCGACGCTGCATTGGGCCTGCCAGTTCGCCGGCATCGTCGTGACGCCGCTGAACTGGCGGGCGAAGGCCGACGAGATCGACTATTGCATCGCCGACGCGGCGGCGGTCGCCATCGTCTATGAGCCGGTCGCGGCGGCGGCGGTAGCTGGGTCGA
>DATKQA010000183.1:0-4806 GCA_035523835.1 Candidatus Sulfotelmatobacter sp. | reverse complement strand
CCGGCGGCCGATTGGGCGAAGCCGACGGGGACGAAGCCGGCGGCGGTGACGATGGTGCCGCTCAGCATGGGAAAGGCTGTCGAGGTATAGGCGAAGCCGCCGGCGCGGATGCGGTCCCAGCCCTGTTCCAGCTTCACCATCATCATCTCCACCGCGATGATGGCGTCGTCGACCAGGAGGCCCAGGGAAATGATCAGCGCGCCGAGCGAGATGCGGTGCAGGTCGATGCCGAGCGCCAGCATGGCGGCCAGGGTGATGGAAAGCACCAGCGGCACCGCCAGCGCCACCACGATGCCGGTACGCCAGCCGAGCGTAAGGAAGCTCACCAGCATGACGATGGCCAGCGCCTCGCCGAGCGACTCCTGGAATTCGCCGACGGATTTCTCCACCACCCGCGGCTGGTCGGCGATGGTGGCGACATCGATGCCGACCGGCAGCCCGGCCTTGATCTTCGCCATCTCCGCGGCGAGCGCCCGGCCGAGATCGAGGACATTGCCGCCCTTGGCCATGACCACGCCGAGGCCGATGGCGTCGCGGCCCTTGTAGCGCAGCTTGTAGACCGGCGGGTCGACATAGCCGCGCTTGATCGCGGCGACGTCGCCGACGGTGATGATGCGCCCGCCAGCGGCGATCGGCGCGGCGCGCACGGCGGCGGCGCTGTCGAAACCGACGTCGACGCGCAGGAAGATGCGGTTGGAACCGACGTCGACATTGCCCGACGGCACCACGGCGTTCTCGCGCTGCAAGGCCTCGATCACGGCGCTGACCGGCAAGTTGAATTCGGCCAGCCGCTGGCTGGAAATCTCCACGTAGATGCGCTCGTCCTGGGTGCCGAACAGATCGACCTTGTTCACCCCCGGCACGCGCAGCAGCCGCTCGCGCACCTCGTCCACCACCTTCTTCATCTGTGCCGGCGAGAAGTCCTCGCCCATGAAGGCGTAGATCTCGGAATAGACGTCGCCGAACTCGTCGTTGAAATAGGGTCCCTGCACGCCGGCGGGCAGGGTATTGACCATGTCGCCGACCTTCTTGCGTGCCTGGTACCAGATGTCGGAGACCTGCTTCGGCGGCGTATAGTCCTTCAGGGTGAGGAAGATCACCGACTCGCCGGGCTTCGAATAGCTGCGCACGTAATCGTAGTAGGGGACCTCCTCCAGCTTCTTCTCGATCCGGTCGGTGACGAATTCCTCCACCTCGCGCGCCGTGGCGCCCGGCCATTCCGTGGTGATGGTCATGACCTTGAAGGTGAAGGAGGGGTCTTCGGCGCGGCCGAGTTTCAGGTAGGCGAAGCCGCCGGCCGCGAGCGAGGCGACGATCAGGAACAGGATCAGGGTCTGGTGCGTCAGCGCCCAGGTCGAGAGATTGATGCGGCTCACCGGCTGGGCTCCGTCCAGGGCCGCACCTTGTCGGCAGCGCTGAGCTTGTGCACGCCGGCGGTGACCACCATTTCGCCCCCCTTCAGCCCGTCGGCGATCACCATCTGGTCGCCCTGGTAGCCGGCGACCAGCACGCGGCGGAGCGCGATGGCGCCGGTGGCCGGATCGGCCACCCAGACCGCGGAAGCGCTGCCGTCCTGCGTCAGCGCGCTCAGCGGCAGGCGGGCGAAGCTGCCGGGCGCCGGCTCGGCGGCGACGAGGGTCGCGGTCATGCCGTACTTCACCGCGGGCGGCGGGTCGATCAACGTCACCCGCGCCTGGTAGGTGCGCGTCGCCGGGTCGGCCATCGGTGCGATTTCGCGCAGGCGTCCCTTGATCGCCTGGCCCGGCAGCGACCAGAGTTCCACCGTCATCGTGGCCTTGGAGAAGCTGCCGACGCGCTGCTCGGGCACGGCGAGCACCGCCTCGACGTCGCCGTCGTGGGCGATTTTGAACACCGCCTGGCCCTCGGCCACGACCTGGCCGGGCTCGACCAGCACCGCGGTGACCACGCCCGGCGCGTCGGCGGTCAAGGTGGCGTAGCGCTCGGAATTGTCGGCGACCAGAAGCTCGGCCTCGATCTCGCGCACTTTCGCCTCGCTTCGCTCCTGCGCGGCGCGCCGCTTGTCCATTTCCTGCTGCGTCGTCCATTGCCCTTGGCGCAGTTCGCCGTAGCGGGCGAAGTCGGCCCTGGCGTTCGCCGCGTCGGCCTTGGCGGAGGCGAGCTGCGCCCGCATGGCATGCACCTGCAGTTCGAGGTCGGCGGTATCGAGCCGGGCCAGCACGGTTCCGGGTGCGACCCGGTCGCCGATCTCGACCAGGCGTCGTGTCACCTTGCCGCCGACGCGGAAGCCGATGTCGGCCTCGATGCGCGGGCGGATCACCGCGGCGTAGCGTGTGGTCTGCGTGGTGGCTTCGAGCGCTACCTCTGCCATGCGCACCGGCTTGGCCTCGATCGCCGCAGCGCCCGCCGGCGCTGCTCTGCCGTCGCAGCCGCCCAGCAGCACAAGCAGGCCCAGGAGGCCGAGCCAGATCGCCAAAGTCGCTAGCGCCTGGCTGGCGGTGTTGTTGCCCTTGATCGTAAGCATGGGACCCTCTATCTGTACTGGACTGTATCGTACGCAATTGCTATAGACGGGCGGCGGGCAAGTCAAGCAAAATCGAACCGTACAGTTTAGTACAGATTATGGATGTGATATGGCGACGGAAACGCTCAGCCGCGAGCCGAAGGAACAGCAGATCCTGACTGCGGCGAAAGAACTGTTCCTGGAGAAGGGCTATGCCGCCACCTCGATGGACATGGTGGCGCAGCGGGCGCGCGCTTCGAAGACCACGCTCTACACGCGCTTTCCCTCCAAGGAGGCGCTGTTTGCCGCCACCGTCAAGGCGGAATGCGAGGCCCGTGGCATGGTGTTCCGGCCGTCCGACTTCGACGGCGTGCCGATTGGCGAGGCGCTATATCGCATCGGCCGGCGGTTCGTCGACCTGATCTGCTCGGTCGAGGCGGTCTGCCTGCACCAGGTGATCACCGGCGAGGCGGCGCGTTTCCCGGAGGTGGCGGAAGCCTTCAAGCGGGTGGGGCCGGACCGCATCGTTGCCGCCGTCGCCGACTATTTCGCCCAGGCCAAGGCACGCGGCCAGCTCGACATCGAGGATCCGCTGTTCGCCGCGGAATATTTCCTCACCAGCCTCAAAGGCATGCCGCATGGCGACCTGCTGCTCGGCGTGCGCCAGATCCCTTCCGAGGCGGAGCGCGAACGCTTCGTCGGCAATGTCGTGCGCATGTTCCTGAAAGGCGCGACGCCGCGCTGACGGCCGCCGGCGGTCAGCCGGCGCATTTCACGCCCAGCCGCCGGCGACCGGCACCACATGGCCGGTGATGAAGCCGCAATCGCCGATGGCGAGAAAGGCGATGAGGGCGCCGACCTCTTCCGGTTTGCCGAGGCGGCGGAGCGGGATGTTCTTCTCCATCTTGGCTCGTGCCGCGGGATCGGCGAGCAGCGCCGGCGGGAAGTAGCTCGGGTTCTCCACGTAGTTCGGCGCCACGGCATTGACCAGGATGTTGTGGGGCGCCAGTTCCTTGGCCAAAGTCAGGGCGAGCGCATTGGCGCCGCCGCGCGCCGCGGCATACATGCCGTAGTTGGCCAGGCCGCGCAGGGGCGCGGCGGAAGTGACCAGGATGATGCGGCCACCGCCCTGCCGCTTCATGGCCGGCACCGCCGCTTGAGCGAGCGCGAAGGGCTGCACCAGCATGGCCTCCAGCCCGGCGCGGAAGGTGTCGAGGTCGACTGCTTCGAGCGGCGCGCGGACGGCCGGATGGTCGTCGTTGCTGACCACGGCGTCGAGCCTGCCGTGGCCGGCGAGGGCGGCGGCGACCAGCGCCGTCGGAGCCTGCTCGGCCAGGGCGGTGATCTCCGGGTGCGCCGCAGCATAGGCCTGCCGCGCCGCCGGTTCGGCAAAGCTCCGGTCATGCACCGCAAGCCGCGCCCCGTCGCGCTGCAGGCGCGCCACGGCGCCAGGGCCGACGTAATGCAGGACGTTGGTGACCAGAACCACCGGGCTTGCCGACATGCCGTTCTCCTCAGCGCAGGCAGCCAGTATAGCCTTCGAGCCGGGCCATGCGGCCCTCGATCTGCGCTGCCCGTTCGCGCACATAGGGGCTCGGGCGCGCCGGCGACATGCGGTTGGGGTTCGGCAGGACCGCGGCGAGCAGTGCCGCCTCGTGCCGGTCGAGACGGGCGGCGTTTTTGTGAAAGTAGTGCAATGCCGCAGCCTCGGCGCCGAAGCGGCCGTCGCCCCATTCGATGACGTCGAGATAGAGCGTCATGATGCGCTGCTTCGACATCAGCGCCTCGAGCAGGAAGGCCAGCGGCACTTCCAGCGCCTTGCGGAAGACGCCGCCGCCCGGCCAGAGGAACAGGTTGCGCGCGGTCTGCATGGTGATGGTGCTGGCGCCGCGCAGCCGCCCGCGCTGCTCGAACTCCTGCCACGCCGCGTCGACCTGGTTTAGATCGACGCCGTGGTGCAGGCAGAAGGCTTCGTCCTCCGAGGCGATGACCGCCCGCTCGAGCGCCGGCGACAGGCGGGCGAACGGCACCGGACGATAATCGATGGCGCCGAACACCGGCCAGCGCAGCAGCATCAGGGGCGTGCCCGGCGGATCGAGCCAGCGATAGGCGATGGCGAGCAGCAGCCAGACCGCGACGAGGCCGAGCAGCGCCCGGCCGAGCAGGCGGAGCAGGCGGCGCAAGGGCTAGTGGCGCAGCACGATCTCGCTGCGCCGGTTCTGCTCGTTGCGCACGCCCTCGGCGGTGGCGACGCGCGGGTTCTGCTTGCCGAACCATTCGGCGCGGAGCGCTCCCGGCTTGATGCCGTGGGCGATCAGGTAGTT
>DATKQA010000182.1:0-4213 GCA_035523835.1 Candidatus Sulfotelmatobacter sp. | reverse complement strand
GCCGAGAAACATCACGGCAAAAGCGATCGATATGACATTGAGCGGGCCGACGGCGGCGGTGGCAAAGGCCGCGGTCCAGATCAGGCCGGCAACGAGGGTCGCGAGCACCATCAGCAGCAGGCGAAGCGAGCGCAGGGCGAGATAGAGAAAGGCCAGCACGAGAACGATCGACAGGCTGAGGGAAAGCACCGCCCCCTGCTTCACGCTGGCGAATTCCTCGTCCGAGAGCGCGACGGAGCCGGTGAGCCTGACGCGCACGCCCTCTTTCGGCGTCAAGTGCAAGGCCGCGGCATCGGCCCGGATGGCAGCGCTCGCCTTGCCGCCCGGCTCGAGGTCCGAATAGTCCAGCTTCGGGCGCGCCAGGATGAAGCGGCGCAGCTCCTGCGGGCTCGGCGCGCGGCCGGTGAGCAGGCGCTGCCAGTCGATCGGCGCCGGCGTGCCGGCGAGCGCGTTCTTCATCGCCCCGGCCACGGCGGTTACGAACGGCGACAGGGCGGCGGCATCGCCCTCGCCGCGCGCGATGCCCTGCACCGCGAGCTTGAGCACGCCGAACAGACCGCGCAGCGACGGGTCCGCCGCCAGGCCGCCGATCATCGGCTGCGCCTTGATCAAAGTGTCGGACATCGCCTGGAGTTCGGCCGGATCAAGAAACAGCAGACCGTTGCGCCGGAAGTAGGCGCCGGCGTCGGGGCGCTCCACCGAAGTGAACAGGCCGGTTTGCCCGGCCACGCGCTTGGCCAGCTTCGCCGCCGCCGCTTCGGCCGCGGCCGGCGTCTTGCCGTCGATCACCACCACCAGGACATCGACGGTCTGCGGAAACAGCGCCTCGAAACGTGCCTGCCGCTCGAGCCAGGACCGGCTTTCCGAGACGAGCTTGGACTGGTCGCCATTGATGCTGATGTGCCCGGCGGTATAAAAGCCGAGCGCGACCGTCGCCAGCAGCACGCCGGCGACCACCCAGAGCGCGTTTCGCCGACAGCGATCGACCAGCCAAACAACGAACGCAATTGGCATTTGGCCTGGGGCTCCCGCAGACGACGAGGGTTGCAATGTGCTTGCGCCGCGCACGGCTCCGCACGCCGTGCGCACGGGACGGCGCAGGCACGGTCAATTCGCGGCGCGCTTATAGGCGATCCCGGCGATCACGTCAAATCGCGGCGACCCCGGCGCGTCGCACGCACGCGCGCATGCCGCGATCACGGTGCCTCACACCATGCTGAAGCCGCCGCTGATGCTGATGACCTGGCCGGTGATCCAGCCGCCCTGCTCGGAGGCGAGCAGCGTCACCATCGGCGCGACGTCGCCCGGCAGGCCGAGGCGGCGCAGCGGATAGAGCTTGGTCAGGCGCTCGCGATTGGCCTCGACCCAGGCGCGGTCGTGCGGCGTTTCGATCAGCCCGAGCGAAATGGTATTGGCGGTGGTGCCGGACTTGCCGAATTCCTTGGCCAGCGACTTCATCAGCGCAATGACCCCGGCGCGCGCCGCGCCGACGATGGCCAGGCCCGATTCGCCGACGCGCGATGAATCGCCGACGATGCTGACGATGCGGCCGCCGCCGGCGCCGTCGAGATGCGCCGCCGCCGCATGGCAGCAATGGATGGCGCCGTACAGGCAGACATCGATCTGGCTCCGCCATTCCTTCGGCGTGGTCTCGGCGAAGCGGCGGCGGAGCGCCAGCCCGGCGTTATTAACCAGGATGTTCAGGCCGCCCAGCTTGCCCACGACATCCGCCACCATGGCTTTCACCGCCGCGTAGTCGGCAACATCGGCGCCGCAGGCGACGGCCTTGCCGCCCTTCGCCTTGATCTCGTCGACGACGGCTTCGGCTTCGGCGGCGGAGCTCTGGTAGTTAACTGCCACGGCAGCGCCCTCGGCAGCGAGGCTGAGAGAGATTTCGCGCCCAACATCGCGCGCCCCGCCGGTTACCAGGGCGACCCGGCCTTGCAGTTTGAGATCCATCACGACCCTCGCTGGTTTGCTGCGCTTTGCTGTTCGATCAATCGAAACAGCCGTTCCGACGTTATCGGCAGTTCGGTGACCTCGATGCCGAGCGGCGCCAGGGCATCGGCGACGGCGTTGGCCACCGCCGCCGGCGCGCCGATGGTGCCGCCCTCGCCCATGCCGCGGAAGCCGCCGACGGTCGCGAGCGATTCGGTTTCCAGATGCACGATCTTGATCGGCGGCACGTCGCTCGCCGCCGGCACCACATAGTCGGCGAGGCTGGCGGTGAGAAGCTGGCCGCTTTCGTCGAACACCATCTCTTCGCTGAGCGCGGCGCCGATGCCCTGCGCGACGCCGCCCTGCACCTGACCGTCGACGATAAGGGGATTGATGACCCTGCCGCAATCCTCGCAGACCGCGTAGCGATTCACCCGGATGCGATAGGTGCGGGGATCGATGTCGACGGTGCAGACATGCGTCGCCGATGTCGTGGTGCCGAAATAAGGATCGTAGACCTCGGTCGCCTCCAGCGGCTCGCGCACCTCGCGCGGCAGACGGCCCATCTCCGCATAGACCGCCTTGGCCAAGTCGCGGAACGAGAGCGACCGGTCGGTGCCTGCGACGACGATGCTGCCGGCTTCCGCCCTGAGATCCTCGACCGACGCCTCCAGGATGAAGGAGGCAGCACGGAGCAGTTTTTCCCGCAATTTGCGCGCCGCCATGGTTGCCGCGCCGCCGGCGAGCACCGTGCTGCGGCTGGCATAGCTGCCCGTGCCGTGGGCCACGACGGCGCTGTCGCCTTGCAGAATGCGGATGTCCTCGATGCGGGCGCCGAGCGTCTCGGCGACCACCTGCGACAGCGTGGTCTCGAGCCCCTGGCCGGTGGAAGCGACGCCGAAGGCGGCGGTGATCGTCCCGGTCGAATCCATGCGGATCGATGCCGTCTCGGTGCCGGTGTTGATCGGCATGCCCGGTGCGGCAGAGATGCGCGAGCCGATGCCGGTGAGTTCGGCATAGGTGGCAATGCCGATGCCGAACCAGCGGCCGGCGGCGCGCGCCTTCTGCTGCTCGGCACGGAGTTGCTCGTAGCCGATCGCCGCGCAGGCGCCGTCGAGGCTGGCGCGGAAGGCCGATTGATCCCACACCAGGCCGGTCACCACCTTGTAGGGAAAATCGCCGTCCTGCACCAGGTTGCGGCGGCGCAGGTCGGCCGGGTCGACGGCGAGGCGGCGCGCCGCCATGTCGATCAGCCGCTCCATCACGAAGGTGGAGACCGGACGGCCGACGCCGCGATAGGGGCCCATCGGCGGTTTCGAGGTGGCGACGGCGCGCACGTGGCCGCGATAGGTGTCGATGCGATAGGGACCGGGCAGGAAGCTCGCCACCTGCACCGGCTCGATGCCGGCGGTCCAGGGATAGATCGAATAGGCGCCGACGTCGCCGATGACATCGGCGGCGAGGGCGAGAATTTGGCCGCGGTTGTCGAGCGCGAGTTCCGCATCGATGATTTCGTCGAAGGCCTGGCTAGTGGAGACGAAATCCTCCAGCCGGTCACTGGTCCAGCGCACCGTGCGCCGCAGCCGGCGCGCCAGCGCGCAGACCAGTACCTCCTCGGGATAGAGCGAAGTCTTGCCGCCGAAGCCGCCGCCGACGTCCTGGGCCACGACGCGCAGGCCATGGCCGGGCAGATCGAGCAGCTCCACCAGCGCGTCGCGAACGATGCCGGGAACCTGGGTCGAGGAGGTCAGGGTCAGGAAGTCGCGCCCGCGGTCGTATTCGGCGATGTAAGCGCGCGCCTCCAACGCCATCGGCGTCTTGCGGCGGAAGCGGAAGCGGCCGCCGACGCGCACCGGCGCCGCCGCCATGACCGCCTCCGCGTCGCCGCGGCGGAATTCGCGCGATACCAGCACGTTGCCGCCGGCCTCCTCGTGCAGGAGCGGCGCGCCGGCGCCGAGCGCCTGTTCCGGATCGGCGACCTCGCCGAGCGGCTCGAAGGCGATGTCCAGGAGGTCGAGCGCGTCCTCGGCGAGATAGCGGCTCTCGCCCAGCACGGCGACGACGGGCTCGCCGACATAGCGCACCTTGCCGCGGGCGAGGACATTGATCGGCGTCGCGTAGTAGTTCTTCATGCGCGAGGTCGCCACCATGGGCCTGACCATGGCGGCGAGATCCTCGCCGGTGAAGACGCCGGCGATGCCGGGTAAGGCGCGCGCCGCCGCCGTGTCGATTTGCCGGATGCGCGCATGGGCGTGGTCGCTGCGGCGGAAGGCGA
>DATKQA010000181.1:0-8269 GCA_035523835.1 Candidatus Sulfotelmatobacter sp. | reverse complement strand
GACACCGACGACAAGGACGCACAGAGCGACGCGCCGCCGAACGCCGCCGACCAGAAGGCGGTGGAAAAGGCCGCCGAGAAGAAGATCGCCGAGCGCGAGGCCAAGGCCTTCAAGGAGGCCGAGGCGGCGCTGCACCAGGCGATCGACGACGACCCCAAGCTCGCCGAGCTGAAGAACCAGATCGTCGTCGACATGACGCCGGAAGGGCTGCGCATCCAGATCGTCGATCAGGAAAACCAGTCGATGTTCCCGACCGGCAGCGCGCAGATGACCGACCGCACGCATCTCCTGATGCAGAAGATCGCGCAGGTGATCGCCAAGCTGCCGAACAAGATCTCCATCTCCGGCCATACCGACGCCACGCCCTATCGCACCGAGAGCGGCTACGGCAACTGGGAGCTCTCCACCGACCGCGCCAACGCCAGCCGGCGCGCGCTGATGGATGCCGGGCTGAAGGCCGACCGCATCACCCAGGTGGTCGGCAAGGCGGACCAGGACCCGCTCTATCCCAAGGACGTGTTCAATCCGAGCAACCGGCGCATCTCCATCGTGCTGCTGCGCAACGCGCCGCTCGCCACCGCGCCGGGCGACGTGCCCGCCCCCGGCGCGCCGGCGCCGGCCCCGCTGCCGCGGGCGCCGATCATGCCGTCCGACCAGGCGACGCCCGGCAAGGGTTGATCGCCCAGCTCAGGGTGCCGCCATGCTGCGCTTGAGCGCGGTAAGGCGGCCGGGACGAATGCAACTCGCTGCCTCGCACAGCGCGGCGAAATCGCCGTAGAGCCGCCGTGTCGCTTCGCGATTGCCGGCGCTCTCCGCCGCGCGTCCCGCCGCCCAATAGGCTCGCATGCGCCGCGGCGCGGCCTTGAGCGACATTTCGTATTCGCGCACGGCGCCGGCGAAATCGCCGGTCTCGAACAGCATGTCGGCGAGAAGCTCGCGCAGCGGCAGCAGCGGATTGGCGGCGACCCCGCCGCCCGCGCCCGCGTCTTCCCGTTCGGCGGCAACGCGCAGCCGCGCCAGCGCCGCGCCGGAGGCGCCGCCGGCGAGCGCGATCCAGGCCTTGGCGGCTTCGGCGGCATTGCCGAGGCGCTGGCCGGCCTCGCCGGCAAGGCCGCCGACGATACGGTCGAGCGCGGCGATATCGAGTGCCGCGGCCGCCGCCTTGCCGCGCCGCGCCGCGCCGAGCGCGCGGGCATAGCGCACCGTCGCCTGCGCCTCTGCATCCGCCGTGGCCGGTAGCGGCAGCGCCGCCGCCTCGTCCCAGGCATTGCGTTCCAGCGCATAGCGCGCGGCGAGGACGGCGCCGGTTCGCGCCCCGCCCTCGGCGATGAGCGCCCGGGCCGCCTCGTCGCGGCCGGTCTGCAGGTCGGCATATTGCAGCCGGTCGAGCGCGCGCGACGGCCATGTCGGCGGCGAGCAGGCGGGATCGGCGGCGCGGATCGCGGCGAAAGCGGCGATGGCGTCATCCCAGGCGAAGACGGCGGCCCGATCCAGCGCCCGCTGCATCGCTTCCGTCGCTGCCGCGTTGCAGGCGGCCGAGGCCGGCACCGCCCCGCCGAACAGGAGAGGCAGGAACAGCAATGCGGCGGTTTTGCGCCAATCCGGCACGGCATTCCCCCGCGCTTTGCGCGCCATCTTAACTCTCCGCCGCGCGGCCGGCGTCTCCGTTGCAGGTCGGCGGCGGAAGTTTGACTCGATGCCAGGCTCCGGCAATATCACAGGCGATGAGCGAGGTAGAGCGTCTTTCCCTTTGGCGGCAGGCACTGGGCGTCGTGCCGGACGAGGTATGGCACAGGACCGACCTGGAAACGCTCATCCTGGCCGAGAACGAGCTGACCCGGGTGTCGGAGCGTATCGGGGATCTCACGAGGCTTCGCACGCTCGACCTCGGCCACAACAAGCTGAGCGATCTGCCAGCCAGCCTTGGCCGTCTTGAAGGTTTGAGCGATTTCCTCTACCTGCACGACAACCGGTTGACGCAGCTTCCGGATTCGCTCAGCCACCTGCAACGTCTGCGTTACCTTAACATCAGCGAGAACGCATTCGAGGTTTTGCCCGAGGTCGTCACCACCATGCGGAGCCTGATCGAACTCCGTGCAACAGACAATCGCCTGTCGGACCTTCCGGCATCGCTCTCGCGGTTGACCAGCCTGCGTGAACTGCACTTGCGCAACAATCGGCTCACGACACTGCCCGCCTCGATCGGCGCGATGCGAGAATTGCGCCAGATTGACCTTCGAGGAAATCCCCTCGCCAGCTTGCCAGACGACTTGGCCATTCTGCCCCGTCTCGAAAAACTCGACCTTCGCTGGGTCACCACCCTGGCGCCGCCGCGATGGCTTTCGGAACTGGAGGCGAAAGGGTGCGTCGTCTACCTTTGAGCCGCATCGTTAATGCCGGCCCAAGGTCGCGGACGAAAAGTCATACCGAGACACTACCCCCGCGCGGCGGATTCGTATTAAGCTGACTGCATGAGAGGGCATGGCATGGGCGTCGGATTGCGGCCCGCGACCGGGGGGGCTTCGGCGTGAAGCATCGCGTGCAGATCCCCCTGCGGCATTTCTTCGCCACGCCGCCGACGCCCTGCCCCTACCTGCCGGACCGGCTGGAACGCAAGGTGGTCACGTTGCTCGCCGGCGAAGAGCCCGACCGCCTGCACGATGCCCTGAGCCAGGCCGGCTTCCGCCGCAGCCAGGACCTCGCCTATCGCCCGGCCTGCGACGAGTGCAACGCCTGCGTGCCGGTGCGCATCCCGGTCGCGCGGTTCGCGCCGGCGCGCACGCTCAAGCGCACCTGGCTGCGCAACGTGGGCGTCGCCGGCCGGCAACTGCCGGCGCACGCGACGCGCGAGCATTACGCGCTGTTCCGCCGCTATCTCCTGGCGCGCCACGCCGGCGGCGGCATGGCCGACATGGATTTCGCCGACTACCGGGCGATGATCGAGGACAGTCCGGTCGACACCCACCTGGCCGAGTTCCGCCAGCCGAACGGCGATCTCTACGGCCTCTGCCTGACCGACCGCATGAGCGACGGCCTGTCGCTGGTCTATAGCTGCTTCGAGCCGAGCCTTTCCATGCTCAGCCCCGGCGTCTACATGATCCTCTGGCATGTCGAGCGCGCGCGCGAACTGCGGCTCGACCATGTCTATCTCGGCTATTGGATCGCCGACAGCCGCAAGATGGCCTACAAGGTGCGCTTCCAGCCGCTGGAACGGCTCTCTGGCGAAGGCTGGGTGCCGCTGGCGCAGAGCCACGCCTGACACCCGCGCACACGCACAGCGCACAGCGCACCCCGCAAGCGAGCGGATTGAATCGGGCGGACCTGGCGTCCGATCTTCGTCGTCACTCCGGGCGCATCCTCGTCGTCACCCCGGCGGCAGCCGGGGTCCAGGCGAATTGTGCGGCGTCCCTGGATGCCGGCGCCCAGCGGGAATCCCGTTGCGATGCCGCAAGGAACTGCGCCGTGGATGCCGCCGGCGCGAGAATGACGCGGCGACGATCTCGCTCTACCCGGTAAACCGGTTGTTCCGGTTGAAGCCCCGCGGCGCCATGCGGCCGGCATTGGCGCGGTTGCCGACCCAATCGGCGATGGCGGTCTCGGTCCGCGTGCGCTCGCCCGACGTCCAGCTCAGGCCCTCCTTCAGCACGAAGACCTTGGCATCCGACAGGCCGCCGTCGCGGAACTTCTGCAGGGTGATGCCGCGGCCGCGCGCCATGACCGGCACTTCCGCGAGCGGGAAGATCAGCAGCTTGCGATTGTCGCCGATGCAGGCGAGGGCATCGCCCGCCGCCGGCACGCAGACCTTGGCCTCGACAGCGCCGGACACGTTCAGCACCTGCTTGCCGGCGCGGGTCTGGGCGATCACCTGCTCTTCCTCGACCACGAAGCCGCGGCCGTCGGTCGAGGCCACCAGCAGCTTGCGGCCGGGCGCATGCACCAGCAGGGCGACGATCTCCTGGTCGTCGCCGAGGTCGACCATCAGCCGCGCCGGCTCGCCGTGGCCGCGGCCGCGCGGCAGCTTGTCGACGCCGAGCGTGTAGAAGCGGCCGTTGGTGGCGAACAGCACCAGCTTGTCGGTGGTTTCGGCGTGCAGCCAGAAGCGGCCCTTGTCGCCTTCCTTGTAGACGGTCTTGCCGTCGTCGGCGACATGCCCCTTCATGGCGCGGATCCAGCCCTTGTCCGAACAGATCACCGTCACCGGCTCGCGCTCGATCATGGCCTCGACCGGCACGTCGGCGATGGCGGGTGCATCGGCAAAGCCGGTGCGGCGGCGGCCGAGCCCGCTCTTCGGTCCGAAGCGCTTCTTCAGCTCGCCGATTTCGTCGCCGATTGCTTTCCAGCGCCGCTTCTCGTCGCCGAGCAGGCCCTTGAGGTCCTTGCGCTCCGCCGTCAGCGCCTTGTTCTCGTTGCGGATCTCCATCTCCTCCAGGCGGCGCAGGCTGCGCAGGCGCATGTTGAGGATGGCCTCGACCTGCACCTCGCTCAGCGTGAAGCGCTGCATCAGCTTCGGCTTCGGCTCGTCCTCCTCGCGGATGATGCGGATGACCTCGTCCAGGTTCAGGTAGGCGACGAGATAGCCGCCGAGCACTTCCAGGCGATGCTCGATATGCGCGAGGCGATGCTCGGTGCGGCGGACCAGCACCACCTGGCGGTGATCGAGAAAGGCCTGCAGCACCTCGCGCAGCGACATGACCCTGGGCGTGCGGCCGCCGTCGAGCACGTTCATGTTGCAGCCGACGCGCACCTCGAGATCGGTAGCGCGGAACAGGGTCTCCATCAGGTGCCCGGCCTCGACCGTGCGGCTCTTCGGCTCCAGCACCAGGCGAATGTCGGCGGCGGATTCATCGCGCACGTCGGCGAGCAGCGGCAGCTTGCGCTCCTGGATCAGCTCGGCGATCTTCTCGACCAGCCTGCTCTTCTGCACCTGGTAGGGAATCTCGGTGACGACGATCTGCCAAGTGCCGCGGGCGAGTTCCTCCTTCCGCCAGCGGGCGCGCAGCCGGAAGCTGCCGCGGCCGGTGGCGTAGGTTTCGGCGATGCTTTCGCGCGGCTCGACCAGCACGCCGCCGGTCGGGAAGTCCGGACCGGGCATGGCTTCGAGCAGGGTCTGCGGCCGCGCGTTCGGCGCCTTGATCAGGTGCAGCAGCGCATCGCAGATCTCGCCGATATTGTGCGGCGGAATCGAAGTCGCCATGCCGACGGCGATGCCGCTCGCGCCATTGGCCAGCAGGTTCGGAAAGGCCGCCGGCAGCACCACCGGCTCCGCTTCCTCGCCGTCGTAGGTGGCGCGGAAATCGACCGTATCGGCGTCGATGTCCTGCAGCAGCAGTTCAGCCACCGCGGTCAGCCGCGCCTCGGTGTAGCGCATGGCCGCGGCGTTATCGCCGTCGATATTGCCGAAGTTGCCCTGGCCGTCGACCAGCGGGTAGCGCTGGGCGAAATCCTGCGCCAGCCGCACCATGGCGTCGTAGATCGCCTGGTCGCCGTGCGGGTGATACTTGCCCATGACGTCGCCGACGATGCGGGCGCATTTCTTGAAGCCGGCGGCGGGATCGAGCTTCAACTGCCGCATGGCATAGAGCAGCCGGCGATGCACCGGCTTCAGCCCGTCGCGCACGTCGGGCAGCGAGCGCGCCATGATGGTGGAGAGCGCATAGGCGAGATAGCGTTCGCTCAGCGCCTCGGCCAGGGGCGTGTCGCGGATGGGATCGACGGGGATCGGCGTGTGCTTGCTCATGGGGTTTTATCTACACCAGATGTAGTGGCGGGGCGAGAGAAACGCTCTACCAATCGCGTTCTTGCCGGTGGCATCTTCTGCCGGTGCGGGCTGAAGACGTAACGTTCCAGGAAGAAGCCGGTCAGGGCGAAACCGTCGCGCAATTCCGCCGCGGCGTCGTTACCGCCGCCCTGGTTGATGAAGAAGCCCGGCAGACGGAACAGCCGGTCGGCGTAGGGCCGCGCCGCGGCGGCGGAGACGGCGCGGCCGGTCTTCGGCGAGACGTGGGTCAGGTCGTCGACCGCGCCGGTGGCGGCGCAGTGGCTGAGGTCGAGGCCGAAGCCGAGTTCCGCCAGCAGCCCGAGTTCCCAGCGGGCGTAGACCCTGGGCCAGTCCGCATCGCCGGCGACCAGGCTCGCCAGCAGCACGCGGAAGGCGTCGTAGAGCGGCCCGTGCGGCTCGCGCTCCGGCAGCGCCGCCTCGGCCATGGCGCAGGCCGCCGCGAGACCGGCGAGCCGCAGCGCATCGTCGAGCAGCAGCGCCGCGTTCGCCGCCTGGAGCTCGACGGCGAAGGTGCCGAGATGTTCGCTGAGCCGGCCGCGCCATTCGACGCTGAGTTCGTTGCCGGCCTGCAGCACGCCCTTGAGGCGGCGGCCGGCGCCGCCGCGCACCAGCCCGGCATGGCGGCCGTGCTGCCGGGTGAGCAGGCTGAGCACGGCCGAGGTCTCGCCGTGCTTGCGCGCCGCCAGGACGATGCCTGCGTCAGTCCAGTGCATGCGGGCGAGGATGCGCGCCGCCGCCGCATCCGGCAACGCCGCTCATTTGGGAAAATCGAGACCCATGGTGCGATAGTGCTCGGGATCGTCGCTCCAGCCCTCGCGCACCTTGACAAACAGGAAGAGGTGCACGCGCCGCTCGAACAGGCGTTCCAGCTCCGCCCGCGCCGCGGCGCCGATGGCCTTGACCGTGCGGCCGCCCTTGCCGAGCACGATCGGCTTCTGGCTGTCCTTGGCGACGTAGATCACCTGCTCGATGCGGACGCTGCCGTCCTTGCGCTCCTGCCAGCCCTCGGTCTCCACCATCGAGGCATAGGGCAGCTCGTCGTGCAGCTTGAGGAAGACCTGCTCGCGGGTGATTTCGGCGGCCAGCAGCCGCTCCGACATGTCAGCCAACTGATCCTCGGGATAGAGCCAGGGGCCTTGCGGCAGCATCGCCGCCAGCTCCCGCCTGAGATCGCCGACGCCATCGCCCTTGAGGGCCGAAACCATGAAGGTGGCGGCGAAACGCGCAATGCCGTTCAGCTCCTGCGCCAGGCCGAGCAAGGTCGGCCGCGCCACGGCATCGACCTTGTTCAGCGCCAGGATCGCCGGCCGGCCCTGCCCGGCAAGCCGCTCGGCGATGCGCCTGGTGTCGCCGTCGATGCCGCGCGCCGCATCGACCACCAGCAGCAGGATGTCGGCATCGCCGGCGCCGCTCCAGGCCGCCGCCACCATGGCCCGCTCCAGCCGCCGCTTCGGCTCGAAAATGCCCGGGGTATCGACGAAGACCAGCTCGGCCGCGTCTTCGACCGCGATGGCGGTGACGCGGAAGCGCGTGGTCTGCACCTTCGGCGTGACGATGGCGACCTTGGCGCCGACGAGCTGGTTGAGCAGGGTCGACTTGCCGGCGTTCGGCGCACCGAGGATGGCGACATAGCCGCAGCGTTCGCCGGTGCGCCCTGCCGGCGGTGCCTCAGCCATGCCCGGAAGCGTCGCCGCCGGCGAGCACGGCCAGCAAGGCGCGCGCCGCCGCCTGTTCCGCCTCGCGCTTGGAGCGGCCCTGCCCGACCGCCGCCTGGCCGTCGGCAACCGCGACGCTGATGCGGAACACCGGCTCGTGCGGCGGCCCGGCCTGCTCGACCACGGTATAGTCCGGCTGGCCGAGGTTGCGCGCATGGGCGAATTCCTGCAGCGCGGTCTTGGCGTCCTTGGCCGCGGCGGCGGCGACCTCCACCAGCGGCGCGAAGCGGGCGACGACGAAGCGGCGCACCGCATCCAGCCCGCCGTCGAGATAGAGCGCCGCCAGCACCGCCTCGCAGGCGTCGGCCAGGATCGCCGGCTTGGCTGCGCCGCCGGAGGCGCGCTCGCTCTTGGAAAGCGTGAGATAGGCGCCGAGATTGATGCTCTCCGCCACCTGCGCCAGGCTCTCGCGGCGCACCAGGGCATTGTAGCGGCGGGCCAATTCGCCGGCGTCGGCGGCGGGGAAGCGCCCGTGCAGATATTCGGCGACCACCAGGCCGAGCACGCGGTCGCCGAGAAATTCCAGCCGGTCGTTGTTGCGCCCCTCGCCGCGCACCGGGCGCTCGACGCTCGGATGCGTCAACGCCTCGCGCAGCAACGCCGGATCGGCGAAGCGATGGCCAAGGGCTTGGATGAGTGCCTCGAGCCCCTCGTCCATCGCTAGCGAATGAAGCTGAAGAAACGGTCGAAGCGGAGCGTCCAGGGCCAGTCCCAGAACTCCCACACGGGATCGCGGCCGTTGGTGGAGAAGAACAGGAGATCGGCGCGGCCGACC
>DATKQA010000180.1:0-2149 GCA_035523835.1 Candidatus Sulfotelmatobacter sp. | reverse complement strand
CTTCCTGGTTGCCACCGACGACGCCTACGTCCAGGCCGACAACGTGCTGATCAGCCCGAAAATCTCCGGCTACATTGCCGAGGTCCTGGTGCAGGACAACCAGCCGGTGCATGCCGGCCAGGTCCTGGCCCGCATCGACGACCGCGACTACCGCACCGCTGTCGCGCTCGCTCACGCCAACGTCGAGGCGCAGCAAGCGGCGATCGGTACGCTGACGCAGCAAATCGCGGCGCAGCAGCTCGCGGTGACGGCGGCGCGCGCGAATATCGATGCCGACCAGGCCGACCTGACCTTCGCCGACCAGGACTACGCCCGCTACATGACGCTGTCGCGCAGCGGCGCCGGCTCGGTGCAGGAGGCGCAGAAGGCGACCTCGCTGTTGCGTGCGAAGCATGCCACCCTGGACCATGACACCGCCGATCTTGGCCTGGCACAGCGGCAGGTCGATGTGCTGAAGGCGCGGCAAAGCCAGGCGCAGGCGATGCTCGCGCAGAAGCTGGCGGCGCTGCACCAGGCCGAGCTGAACGAGAGCTACGCCACGATCACCGCGCCGGTCAGCGGCACGGTCGGCGCGCGCACCCTGCGCGTCGGTCAGTACGTGCAGGCCGGCACGCAGCTGATGGCCGTCGTGCCGCTGCGCCAGGTCTACGTCACCGCCAACTTCAAGGAGACGCAGCTGACCGATGTGCATGCCGGCCAGCCGGTCAGCATCGAGATCGACACGTTCCCCGGCGTGACGGTGCACGGCACGGTCAACAGCATCGCGCCCGCCAGCGGCGAGGAATTCGCGCTGCTGCCGCCGGATAACGCGACCGGCAACTTCACCAAGATCGTGCAGCGCATCCCGGTGAAGATCGCCATCAATCCGGATGACCCCCTGCTCGGCCGGCTGCGTCCCGGCATGTCGGTGGAACCGAGCATCGACACCCACCAGGGATGACGGCCATGGCGCAGGGCTCCTCGCTGTCTGCCGAGAGGGTGCCGCTGAAGACCTGGATCGCGGTCGGCGGCTCCCTGATCGGCGCCTTCATGGCGGTGCTGAACATCCAGGTCACCAACTCCTCGCTGCCCGATATCGAGGGCGGCATCGGCACCGGTGGCATCAACGGCTCCTGGATCAGCACGGCCTATCTGATCGGCGAGATCATTGTCATTCCGATGACCGGCTTCATGAGCCAGGTGTTCTCGATGCGCCGCTATCTGATCGGCAACACCATTTTGTTCCTGGTGTTCTCGGCGCTGTGCGGACAGGCGAGCAGTCTGTCGGAGATGATCGTGTTGCGCGCGCTGCAAGGCTACTTCGGCGGCGTGCTGATCCCGCTGTCCTTCTCGATCATTGTTTCGATGCTGCCGCCGGCGAAGCGCGCGGCGGGATTCGCCGGCTTCGCCGTCACCGCGACCTTCGCGCCCGCGATCGGCCCCACGATCGGCGGCTGGCTCACCGACACCTATGGCTGGCAGACCATCTTCTACATGAACCTGGTGCCGGGCGTGGTGATGCTGTCGGCGCTGATTTACGCCCTGCCGCGGTCGGAGGCGCGCCCGGAGCTGATGCGCCGCGCCGACTGGCTGGGCATCGCACTGATGGCGGTCGGACTCGCGACGTTCCAGACGGTGCTGGATGAAGGCAACGTCTACGACTGGTTCGGCTCCTCGTTCATCATCAGGCTGAGCCTGATATCGGCGCTGGCGCTCGGCGCGTTCATCGTTGTCGAACTGACCCGCAGGGAGCCGCTGATCCAGCTTCGCCTGTTGCTTCGCCGCAGCTTCGGCTTCGGCACGCTGGCGAATTTCTTGCTCGGCTTCGCCCTCTATGCCGCCGCCTATCTGCTGCCGCAGTACCTGGCGGTCACCCAGGGATTCGATGCGCAGCAGAGCGGCGAGGTGATGGCCTGGACCGGCATCCCGCAGTTGTTCGTGATCCCGCTGGTGCCGTTCCTGATGGGCAGGTTTGACTCGCGCCTGCTGGTCGCGTTCGGCCTCGCGGTGTTCGCGGCAAGCTGTTTCATGAACATGCATACGGATCTGAACTACAGCGGCCCGCAGCTCTTCGTGCCCAATATCGTGCGCGCATTCGGCCAGGCCTTGGTGATGACGCCGCTTTCCGCCATCGCCATGGTCGGCATCCAGCCGAACGAGGCGGGTGCGG
>DATKQA010000179.1:0-3667 GCA_035523835.1 Candidatus Sulfotelmatobacter sp. | reverse complement strand
CCCCATAGGCTTCGCATGCCAAAGCCCCTCTGCGTGGCTTGGCGTCACCATAGCATCAACACTGCGAAGACAATAGGCCAAATGCTTGTAGCAATTATGTGATTGCTGGCGGCTGAATTCAGGTGCCGGGCCGGCGCAGCGGTGCGAGCCGGGTGCGGTCGGCGCGGGCGCCTTTGAGCGAGCAATCCTTCATCTTGGCGCCGGTCAGGTTGGCATCGGAGAGATTGGCGCCGTCGAGGCGCGCGCCGGTGAGATTGGCGTTGGTGAAGTCGGCGCTGCGCAGATTGGCGCCGACCAGGATGGTCGGACGCCAATGGCCGGTGGGGTGGCCCTTGGCATCGAGGAGTTCGGTACGTTCGAGATGCGCCCCTATCAACTGGGCGAAGGGCAGCGCCGCATCGCGCAAGTCGGCGCCGCAGAGATCGGCATCCTGCAGGCGGGCATGGGTGAGGATGGCTGCCGAGAGATCGGCCAGGCGGAGCTTGATGCCTTCGAGCCGGGCCCGCGTGAGATCGCAGCCCGAGAGATCGGCGCCGCTGAGGTCGCAATTGCGCAAATCCACTTCCATGAGCCTGCGGCCACGCAGCACCGCACGGTCGCCCTTGCGGCCGCCGGACGCGGCCCAGGCCTCGTGCGCGGCGACGATCTCGTCCAGGGTCGCCGCGCGCTCTTCGGCGATGGGACCGACGATCGCCTCGCTCATGTCGGCGCCCTGCAGATTGGCGCCGTTCAGGTTGGTGCCGGAGAGATTGGCGCCGCGCAGGATGGCGCCGCGGAGATCGGCGCCGGAGAGATCGACGCCGACCAGGATGGCGCCCTTGAGCCGGGCCCGCCGCAGGTTGGCACCGCGCATGTCGCTGCCGGTGAGATCGGCTTCCTGCAGCGAGGCGCTTTCCAGGTTGGTGTTGATGAAGCCGCTGCGGGCGAGATTGGCGCGGCTCATTTCCGCCTGCTGCAGGTTGGCGCCGCTGAAGCTGGTGTCCGCGAGGCTCGCGCCGCTGAGCTTGGTCGGCGCCGCCACCAGGAAGCCCGGGCGCAGATCGGCACCCTGGAAATTGGCCCCGACCAGGATGGCGCCGCGCAACTTCACGCCGCGCAGGTCGGAACGATGGAAATTGGTGCCGGAGCAATTCGCCGCTTCGAGATTGGCGCCGAAGAGATCGGCGAACTGCAGGTCGGTGTTGGAGAGATTGCAGCCGCTGAAATTGGCGCCCGGCGCCACCAGCGACTGCAGCCTGAGGCCGACCAGCGCCACGCCGCCGAAATCCACATAGGCGAGGTTGCCGCGCATGCCCGCGGGCAGGCCACGGGCATATTTCTGGTGCCGCGCCAAGGCCAGCACCACCGCTTGCGGCAGGCTACCGGTGCGCCCTTTCGCCTGCTGCGCATTCTCCATGCCACGCTCCCGCCCGGCCCGCTTCGCCCGCCGGGCCCCGTCGCCGCGCCGCCGTCCCTTCCCAGCAGGGGCGGCAATCCGGCACACTTGCTCGCCTGTCATGCTAGGGTCTTAGGATTACCGACCGGTAAATCCGGCCGGCGCCGCGGAAGTGGCCGTGACGCCGGCGGAATCCGCCGCTCATGCAGTTCGAGGAGACGCCGCCGTGCCGTCAGTCATCACCGAAGGAACCGCGAAATCGGCGCGTCATACGAGCTTCTATCTGACGGCGGGACCGGCCGACGGCCCCTTGGTCATCTTCGTGCACGGCTGGCCCGAGCTTGCCCTGAGCTGGCGCCATCAACTGCCCTGCCTCGGCGACCTCGGCTTCCGCGCCGTCGCGCCCGACATGCGCGGCTACGGCCGCTCGAGCATCTACGGCGCGCACGCCGACTATGCCCAGGAAGCCATCGTCGCCGACATGCTGGAGCTGCTCGGCTCGCTCGGCGCCGAAAAAGCGGTCTGGGTCGGGCACGATTGGGGCAGTCCGGTGGTGTGGAACCTGGCGAGCCACCATCCCGAGCGCTGCATCGCCGTGGCCAATCTCTGCGTGCCCTATTACACGCTCGAACGCGGCCTCGACGCCGTGCTGCCGCTGGTTGACCGCAAGCTCTACCCGGCCGAGCTCTTTCCGGCCGGCCAATGGGAATACATGCGCTTCTACGAGGAGAATTTCGAGCTGGCGCGGCGCACCTTCGACGCCAATCCCTATAACAGCGTGAAAGCCATGTTCCGCAAAGGCAACCCCGCCGGCCAGGGCAAGCCGGCGGTCACCGCCGGCGTGCGCAAGGCCGGCGGCTGGTTCGGCGGCGCGGCGGAAGCGCCGGACCTGCCGCGCGATCCCGACGTGGTGAGCGAGGAGGAGCTTCGCGCCTATGCCGCGGCGCTCGCGCGCAACGGCTTCTTCGGGCCGGATTCCTACTATATGAACCACGCCGCCAATGCCGCCTACGCGGCGCAGGCGATGAACGGCGGCTTCCTCGACATGCCGGTGCTGTTCCTGGCGGCGCAGTACGACTACATCTGCGAATGCACCACCTCGCGGCTGGCCGAGCCGATGCGTACCTATTGCCGCGATCTCACCACGCGGACCGTGCCCTCAGGCCATTGGATGGCGCAGGAGAAGCCGATCGAGGTGAACAAGGCGCTGGTGCACTGGCTGGCGACGCGCGTGGCCGGCGCGTGGCCGAAATAGCCGAATGGCTGAGCGCCGCGGCTATTTCCCGCGCTTCACCAGGAGCTCCCGGGCGAAGTCCTGCGCCTTGCCTTCGCGGGCGCGCAGCGGACCCAGCCCGACCAGGTTGTTGAAGGTCTCGAAATCCACCATGCGGTCGCGGAAGCCGCCGGCATGGCCGTCGCGCCTGATCGCGGCCATGAGCTCGCGCACGGTGCGGGCGATGGCATAGGTCGCCGCCACCGGGAACACCACCACCGCATAGCCGATGGCCTGCAGTTCCGCCGCGCTCAGGACCGGTGACGCGCCGCCCTCGATGTTGTTGGCGAGCTTCGGCCCCGGCACCTCGCGGCAGATGCGGCGCATCTGCTCGACGTTCACCGGCGCCTCGACAAAGAGAAAATCGGCGCCCGCCTCGGCGCAGGCCTGGGCCCGCTCGATGGCATCGTCGATGCCGTTGACGGCGAGCGCATCGGTGCGGGCCATGATGACCAGGTCGGCATCGATGCGCGCGTCCAGCGCCGCCTTCAGCTTGCCCAGCATCTCCTCGAGCGGCACCACCGCCTTGCCGCTCATATGGCCGCAGCGCTTGGGAAACACCTGGTCCTCGATGAACAGGCCGGCCACGCCGGCACGCTCATAGGCGCGCACCGTGCGGGCGGCGTTGGTAACGTTGCCGTAGCCGGTATCGCCGTCGGCGAACAGCGGCAGCGCGGTGGCGTCGCAGAGGCGGGCATACATCTCGGCCATTTCGGTCATGCCGAGCTGCGAGGTATCCGGTTGGCCGAGCAGGCTGGCGGTCGCGGCATAGCCGCCGCAGGTCACCGCCTGGAATCCCGCCTGTTCGATGATGCGTACCGACAGCGCATCATGCGCCCCTGGCATGACCAGAATTTCCGGCGCGTTGATGAGTTGCCGCAGGCGAGTGGTGCGCCGCATGGGTTTGCGTCCTCCTTGGCAATGCGGCCGAACGCCGCCCGGGAAACGGCCCGATGGTCGCCCGTTCCGTCCCAGGGGGCAATGCCGTCGGCGAGGAGATCAACGCGCGCGGGCCGTCG